>DATFDA010000023.1:0-3453 GCA_035252525.1 Candidatus Angelobacter sp.
CGCAACGCACCTTCACGTATTTTGTGAGATTGACGCGCCCCGCATGGGACTTGCCGGTCCGCATCATATGCCCTCCCAATCGCCCATAGAGAAATTAGGTGCAGACAGAAATTCGGTCAAATCTTGAAACTTCCAGTCACAGGCTGGCGACCTGTCAAAGGAGAGTGGTGAGTGAAGAGGGTACGCTTGGCTGGGCTGGAAGCCCGTGTGAAGACTTATTTCGCTGGTACAACGCGAGCGCCGACTCATCGTATGTCGACCTTACTCCTTTGAGTGTAGAGACCGCTGAATGACATCATATACCGCCCCTGGAATGGGTTTTACGGTATGGATGGCGCTTAAGTCATTGAAAGCAAAAGTTCTGGCGGAGAGAGTGGGATTCGAACCCACGATACCCGTTAAGGTATACACGCTTTCCAAGCGTGCGCCTTCAGCCACTCGGCCATCTCTCCGGCGCAGGATGGGACATCGCAAAGAGCTGAGCCGAACCTCGCGCTTGCGACTTCTTCATTATAAGCGAAGACACTCGAGTTCTTCGGTTCATCTTCAATATTGACGGTCCAAGATCGGCCGACAGCGCGATGGTGCCTCAAGTATCCTCTGCTGTGAACCAACTGGCTCAGGTTCCCGGATGGTACTCCCGCTCCGTGTGTCCCTTTAGTTGTGAGCGGTAGAAGTAGACCTCGCGCAGATCGCCCTTGCTGTATCGCATAGCTTCATCGTCAAAGTGGCGGGACTTGGGATGGCCGCTCTCGCCTCCGGCGGTTACGGCTCTGGCGCGTACGTGCTCGCCGAACTCTACCACCGCAACAAAGCTGTTTCCGCTGGTGCCGTACCACTTCTTTGTGTTCGGGTATGGGCGGGCGCCAAATGAGGCCAGCGATCCCCAGATCCCAGAAGTGAAGCCCACAGGAATGCTTGGGTCCGCATCACTGAACGAGGGTTCGATATTGTCATTAACGCGCTGGAAGCGGTTGATCTCTCCCCACGGAGTCTTCCAGGTTCCAAACCCAGCCTGGATTTTATCGGAAGCCTCCGCGAGTGCCTCCAGCAGCATTTCCGGCGAAGCCTTGCCAGCAACGTAATCTTCCACAGACATGCCCGCCCTTTTCCCGTCGGGCCGTACGCGATGCTGAATGTCCTCTGCCCAGAATACGGCCAGCGAGGTGGGGATGGAGCTAACCGACCAGCGGTGGTCCCAATTGCGCAGTGCCTCGATTTGCTGTGAAAGTTTCTGTTTGAGCGGACTTGAAGATGGAGCATCTTCCCAGGCGTTGATCAAGGCAGGCAACGGCTTGTCAAACCACGTGAGATAACTATCGAAGGCGGCCGTAATGAGAGAGTCCAGCGTAAAGTTCTTTCCGCTTTCCAGGACCTTGATCGCGTGCAGCCCGCGGGCGGACTCGCCTCCCATCTCCACATAGGCGGGATAATGTTCTTTGTTGAGGCTGCCGGGTCCTGCTGCCGACCACGGGCAGTCGTTGGAGTTGTAAACAAATCCGCTCTTTGGATTCACCAGATGTGGCGTCTCGTCCAGCGGAAGAAGTCCATGCCAGTCTGTTTCAGGATTGCTGCCGTCAACCGGCTTGGTGAAGTCGAACTTGGTGCTGCGCCGGGGAATGAAATTTGCCTGATAGTAGGCGATATCTCCATCGGCATCGGCAAAGATCGTGTTGTTGGAGGAGTTCGCTCTCAGATCCATTGTCTTCAGGTATGACTTGTAGTCCGTGGCTTTGGTGCGCAGAAAAGATTGCTCCAACGCCTTAATTGGCTCCTGCATCAACCGGATGCTGACCCATTTGCCGTTCTCTTCACGAATAATGGGCCCGTGATGGGTAAAGTAAGCGGTGAATTTCTTCTGCGCCATTCCATGATCGGTCTTGTAAGGGATGGTGATGGTACGCACGATCAGCGGGCGCTCTTGCTTGCCATATTTGTAAAAGTAATGATTGCCTTTCTTCGTCACCGTTTCCAGGTACTCATCCACCGCGTCCACGCCGCTGGAGGTATGCATCCAGCCGGCGCGCGGGTTAAATCCCTGGTAGATAAAAAACTGGCCCCAGGTGGCAGCGCCGTAAGCGTCCAGGCCTTCTTCGCTCACCATCTGCAACTCTGAGCGGAAGAAGAAAGACGTATGTGGATTGATGAGTAGCAGCGCATGATGATCCGCCGTGTTTGACGGAGAGATTGCCATGCCATTCGAGCCGGTGGGTTCCTCCACTTCGTCAGCGATCTCAGGAGCGGACACGGGGGCCGAATGGGTTGCGGCGTCTTTGTCTTTGCCGTAAAAGGCTTCGAGCTGGCTGAGATTCACACGTTCAATGTCTCCTCCAATGCTGCCTTCGGTAAATGAGAGCGCCATCCAGGGTTCAAAGCGCGTGATGACCCGCGGTTTCACCTCAGGATGCTTATAGAGGTAGTAGTTCAGGCCGTCGGCAAAGGCGTTCATCAGCTTTTGCAGCCACTCGGGGCTTTGCGCGTACTGCTTCTTCAAAGTTTCAGGATCAATGAAG
The DNA here is from genome assembly GCA_035252525.1 of Candidatus Angelobacter sp. Lineage (GTDB taxonomy): Bacteria > Acidobacteriota > Terriglobia > Terriglobales > Acidobacteriaceae > Angelobacter. The sequence continues at coordinate 2,514 of DATFDA010000023.1, forward strand.
AGCTTCATGCGCAAGTCCTGATAAATTTTGGATTCGCCTTCTGCCTCAGCCAGGCGTCCTATGGCGTTGATGTAGTTTGTCTCCACGCGATTGAAGTCGTCCTCGGCTTGCGCGTACTCTGCGCCGAACACAGCATCAGCGTCGGTCTTTCCGTAAACGTGCGCGATGCCCCAGTCATCACGAATGATGGTGACATTGGCGGCTTCCTGTTTCCAGCGAGCAATATCCGCTGCTTGAGTCTTTGCCGAAGCGCCGCGCGCCGCCGCCAGAACAATAATGATGGTCAGGATGATGGCAGAGCCAGGTCTTACGAGAGTCTTCCCGTTCATGAGCAGATTCCTTCCTGGGCAAGAGGTATGAGGCGAATGGATTCGCAAACCGAACATGTTACCAAAACGCAGCTCGGCCAAATCCGCACTCGTTCCGCCATTGGGCGCGGCGGTATTACTGTTCTGCCTGTAGTTTCTTCAAGTGCTCTGCGCCGCTCTTGTTTTCCGGGTTGAGAGCAAGAGACTTCTCATAATTCTTGATGGCGAGATCTTTCTGCCCGGCTGCCGCGTATGCTTCGGCCAGGCTGTCATAAGGATTCCAGGCATTCGGATATTGCTGCACGTTGCGTTCGAACACCTTGATGGCCAATTCAGTCTTCTTCTGCATCAGCAGGTGATAGCCAAGGCTGTTGAGGCTGCTTTCGTCCATCTTGTATTCCTGGCTGCCGGAGCTTTTGACCTGCTGGTAGAAATCGAGAGCGGCCTGCGGGCTCACCATGTTTTCAATCAGCATGAGAACGTTGCTGCCAGGTTCGGGCGGCGGCGTGTACTTCCAGCCGTACTCGCGTGAAACTACATCAAGAATCCGGGGAGTGATGTAGAAGAAGGAGTCAGAGTTTCCCATGATGACCAGCCCCTTGCCCGAATCAGCCAGCATCATGAGGAAGGCC
>DATFDA010000024.1:0-2443 GCA_035252525.1 Candidatus Angelobacter sp.
CTGTTTGCGCAACTTCTCCAGCGCCGCAGTGAGATCTGCGGTAACTGAAACTTCATAGCCGGCTTTCTCAATGGCCTCTGCAACTTCCCTTGATTGGTTCCGGTTTCCGATCCAAAGAATCCTAGTGTTTTCGTTCATCTCGCCCGCGCGGCCAACAACACCACTACTAACAGAGTTCAAGGCGGCCATTTGAGTTGCTTGGAGAAAACGTGCCCGGCGGCAAAAGCGGATGACCGGCCCGCATCTCATACTGCACCTTATGCAGCAGGACAGCAAACGGCGCAGCGCCCACGAGATTTTTGAGCAGGTGGTAGAGAATGCTCGCGAAGAGCTGGCGCGCAGCAGCACGGCCCTGATGTTTTCCGGACTGGCCGGCGGCATCAGCATGGGGCTGACCGGCCTCGGAGTGGCGCTGGCGCTCAGCTACCTTGGCGATGGACCGGTGCAGCAGTTCATCTCCTTTGTGTTCTATCCCGTGGGCTTCATCGTTGTGGTCATCGGCCGCGCGCAGCTCTTCACCGAGAACACTCTTTATCCCGTGGTCCTGGTGCTTGACGAGCACAAACATGTGTTGAACACATTGCGACTGTGGAGCGTGGTCTTTGTCTCCAATGTTGTCGGCGCAATTTTTGTGGGATGGCTGCTGATGAAAACGGGAGCGCTGCCAACCAACTTTGCTGACGCTCTGGCCGGCCTGGGTCTTCATGCCGCTGAAGGCCACTTCACGCTGATCTTTGCCAAAGGCGTGATTGGTGGCTGGCTGATTGCTCTGGTTGCGTGGATGGTCACCGCGAGCCACTGGACCATTGGCCAGATTGCTGTGACGTGGTTGCTCACGTTCATCGTGGGCGCGGGACATTTTTCCCACTGCATTGCCAGCAGCGCAGAAATATTTGCCGCCGTCATGTCGGGACATCTCCATTATCTTGATTACTTCCGCTGGCTCGCGCCGGCCACTCTCGGCAACATCGTGGGAGGCGTTGCCATTGTCACTCTGCTGAACTATGGCCAGGTGCGCCTGGGAGAAGGCGGAGAAGAGCCGTAAACCGGAATCGCTCTGTGCAACAACGCAACCATCCACCTCATTTGCGCTCTCTCGCGGCCTCCACGCTATAATCAAACGTTTTGCGACTCTAAGAACAGAGGCTTTCTTATGGCCCAATCTACAATGGCGGCGATCCCTGGTCTCAAAGACGTTTATGTCCAGCTCAAGACTCGCATGGACAAAGCGGTGGAAGATTTCCGCACCAACCTGGCTGCGGCCCGCACCGGGCGCGCCACAGTGAACATGCTGGATCCGGTGCGCGTGGCGGCCTACGGCTCGGAAATGCCGCTGAACCAGCTTGCCCAGGTACACGCCTCTGAGGCGCAGTTGCTCACCGTGCAGCCCTTCGATCCCAGCATCATGAACGATATTGAGAAAGCTATTCGCTCTGCCGGGCTGGGACTGAATCCGCAGAACGACGGCAAAATGATCCGCATTCCCGTGCCTCCGCTCACGGAAGAACGCCGCCGCGATATGGTGAAGCATCTTCATAAAATTCTGGAAGACCATCGCACCGCCATCCGCAATGTCCGCCGCGACGGCAATGACGCCATCAAGAAAGCCATGAAAGATAAAAAGATCACCGAAGACGACGAGAAGAAAGCGCTGGACGAAGTGCAGAAACTCACTGACGCGGAAATCAAGAAGATGGAAGAGATGGCCGGCGCAAAGGAAAAAGAGCTGATGACTGTATAGGCTCTTTTTGGAAGACGAATGCCACTCCCGCCGCTTCTCTTCAGCTCGGCATGGCAAGTCCCAAAATGGAACGCCATTGGAATCAGAGATGACGGATCCAGGGCACACAAGATCACGCTTGTTTACAATAATTGCCGGGGGGGCCATCATGGCTCCCACGCTCCGCGCTCCCCATAACAGTTAGTCTTGTCAGGAGCGCGCGGCATGAGGCTCGCATGTCCGCCAGCTACCCGATTCCTGAGGTGCCCACGTCGCGACATCCGCTGCTGGCCCGAATCGTCATCGGTCTGCCCAGTTGGTGCCTGCACGTTTTCCTCTGGATGATGAGCCGCGTAATTTATGGCATAAAGGTGATTGGGCGCCAGAACATTCCGGCCAACGGCGGAGCGCTGCTGGTGGCCAACCATCTCAGCTTTATTGACGTTGCCCTCATCAATGCTGCTGCCAATCGTCCTGTTCGGTTCCTGGTATTCAAAGAAATTTACGATAATCCGCTGCTGAAGCCGTTTCTGGCTCTCATGCAGACCATTCCCATCTCGCAGGACCTGAGGCCGCACGAAAAAATCCATGCTTTGCAGCTTGCCGGCAATGCCATCCGCAATGGCGAACTGGTGTGTGTGTTTGCTGAAGGACAGATCAGCCGCACGGGAGGCATGCTGCCCTTCCGCCGCGCCGCCAAGCGCATCATCAAGAACCTTGATT
>DATFDA010000025.1:0-6158 GCA_035252525.1 Candidatus Angelobacter sp.
GAATCAGGGCAGAATAGCCCTCAAGTGTTCCAGGCGGGATTCTGCTTTTATCGCCATACATCTGTTCGAGCGCAGCACGGTGGAACCTGCCGGAAAAGGGCAGTCCACAGTAAACCAGCAGCCTTCCCATTGTGCTGGCGCAAAATCGTACCCGCTCCATGCCAAACGTTGACCACGGATTCACCGGAGCAGCCAGCGCCAATGACCGCACCGTTGAACAGCCGGCTGCAAGCAGCAATGCAATGGCTCCGCCCCATGAGGAAGCAACAACATCCACTGCGCGAAATCCTTTGTCCTGAATAAATTGGGCGAGCCTTTGCGCCTGCATCTGCATGCCGCAATTTGTGCCTCTTTTCGCATCGGATAGTCCCTGGCCTGGCAGATCAAGCGCAAAGACGGCATGTTGCTCAGCTAATCTTATTATATTAAGTCTCCAGCAAAAAGAGCCGCCCAGCAGGCCGTGAACCAGCATCACGGGCGCTCCGGAGCCGGCGTTCAGGTAATGCATTCTCTGCCCATCGATTTCAGCCCAGAAACTCTTGCTGGTTTCCATGGCGGGTTGGGCAACCATCTATTCCCTCCAGCGATTCCAAAAGTTTGATATCGCCTCTGTCGCTTCTGTATGAGCGGGACACTACTCCAAGGTGTCCCGCTTTTTTGCCTTGCTCTCATTGGCAGCGAGGTCAAAAAGCTCCCAAATTCCATCGATACCGAAAATCAGATGCAATATTCAATTTATTGTATCTTTTCCGCGGATTCTTCTTTATAATTTCTTCTAAGCTTTTTCAAACAAAAGACTTACTTACTTTCTGGCATTGTCTTTCATGGCATCTGACTTGCTCAAGTCCTCAGCGAAAGAGTTCGTCCAACAGGGACCAGCCAACTCCCTGATCGTTGCGGACCAGCGAATGCGTAGGGACTCGCTAATTCGAGCTTCGGCAGTTGTTCTGGCCATTTTAACGGTCGCAACAATCGTCTTTGCTGCCATCAACTTCCAGAAGGAAAATCAATACCTCACTCCAGACGACGGGGCTTGGTGGCTGGAGCAGAACGGGAGTCTGGTAGCACAACGCCTTGCTCCTGGAAGTCCCGCGGAAAAGGCCGGAATCAAGGCCGGAGACCGCCTGCTGACCGTTCGGCCAGCCTCCTCGCTTCAGGACCATCAGGTTAAAAATGTTGCTTCGCTGGAAAAGCAACTCTTCCGCGTAGGCGTATTACAGAAAGCCATCTACGGTTTGGAACGCGGTGACAGCCGCTTTGATGCACTGGTAACTCTGATACCGACCGACCGCTCGTTGTTTACCGGACTGCGGCTGATCGCGCTGATCTATCTCGGCATTGGCGTTTACGTTCTTTTTCGCCGCTGGACTGCGCCAAAATCCACTCACTTTTATATTTTCTGCCTTGTCTCTTTCGTTCTCTACTCTTTTCACTACACGGGCAAGCTGAACACGTTTGACTGGGTGATTTATTGGTCCAACATTGTGGCTTGGATGTTGCAGCCGGCTTTGTTCCTGCATTTTGCCCTTACCTTCCCTGAGAAGCGCCGCTTCGTCTCCAGGCACCACTGGGCAGTCTGGCTGGTGTACCTGCCCGGTCTGGTGCTGTTGGGTGTGCAGATTCTGGCCCTGTTCCAATTTGAGGCCAGCGAGCGATTCCGCTTCAACCTCGACCGCCTGCACTGGTCTTACCTGACTTTGTATTTTGTGATTGCGGCGGTGGTGCTCTGGACTAGTTACCGCCATTCCAATACACCGCTGCAACGCGAGCAGATGAAGTGGATCTCGCGCGGCACAGTTCTGGCCATCGCGCCGTTCACAGTCCTGTATGTAATTCCGTACCTGCTGGGAGTTCTGGCCACGCCATGGATGAAGGCCTCAGTGCTCTCACTGGTCTTCCTGCCTCTCACCTTCGGCTACGCCATCGTTCGCTACCGCTTGATGGACGTGGACCTCATCTTCAAGCGGGGCGTCGCCTATACGCTCGCTACGGCCGCACTGGTAGGGGCTTACTTCATCGTGATCGGCAGCATGGCGGAAGCCGTCCGAGTGAAACTGCCCAGCACCGGCACAGCCGGACTGATCGCTGCCATCGTCATCACCGCGCTGCTCTTTGAGCCGCTCAAGAACTGGATCCAGCAGCGTGTGGACAAATTCTTTTACCGCACGCGCTACGATTACCGCCGCACGCTGATTGAATTTGGCCGCGAGCTTAGCTCTGAAACTGACCTCAGCACCATGCTGGTCTCCGTGATTGACCGCCTCTCGCGCACGCTGGGTGTGGAGCGGCTGGCCATCTTTCTAGCCACCGGAGATGAGAACCGGCCCTTTGAGATGGCCAAATCCTTCGGCATCTCCTACGAATCTGCGGCGCCGCTTGATTTGAGCTTCCTGGTTGTCGAGCGGCCTGAGCACTATTGGGGCCATGTGTTCTTTGACAATACCCGCAAGGCGCTCAAAGAAAGCGCAAGCGCGCGTGACACCATCGCCCGCCTCAATTTGAACTATTACATACCCTGCACCGTGCAGAACCGCACCATTGCTGTCCTCGGCCTGGGCAAAACGTTTTCCGGGGATTTTCTCTCCAGTGAAGATGTAGAACTGCTGGAAACTCTGGCCGGCTACATCGGCATTGCCATTCAGAACGCGCGCCTGTATGCCTCGCTGGAACAGAAGGTGGCCGAATACGAGCGGCTAAAAGATTTCAACGAGAACATCGTGGAATCCATCAGCGTAGGTGTGCTGGCGGTGGATTTGGAAGACCGCATCGAGTCCTGGAACTCGCAGATGGAAGTGATGTATGCCATGCCGCGGTCGCAGGTGCTCGGGCAGAAAATCAGTGAAGTATTTCCCGCTGCATTTATGGAGGAGTTCTACCGGGTACGGCAGAACCCCGGCATTCACAACCTTTACAAGTTCCGCCTGCACACCCGCGCTGGCGACACGCGTATCGCCAATGTGGCCATAGCGCCGCTGGTAACCAGAAAATTCAGCGTCATCGGCCGCCTGATCATCGTCGACGATATCACCGAGCGCATGGAACTGGAATCGCAGCTTTCGCAGGCAGAGAAGCTTTCATCTATCGGCCTGTTGGCCGCCGGCGTGGCTCACGAGGTGAATACTCCTCTGGCCGTTATTTCCAGCTACGCCCAGATGCTCACCAAGCAGATCAACGGCGATGCCAAGCTCAGCGCCCTGCTCGACAAGATCACGCGCCAGACCTTCCGCGCCTCTGAGATCGTCAACAATCTCTTGAATTTCTCCCGCACCAGCGCCACTGAATTCAGTGGCGTTGATCTGAACAAAGTTATTTCGGAAACGCTCACCCTGTTGCAGCACCAGCTCAAGACCTCGCGCATCAAGGTGGAAACGGAATTTTACGAACGGCTGCCGCTGATTCACGGAAATCCGGGCAAGCTGCAGCAGGTATTCCTTAATTTATTTCTCAATGCCAGGGATGCCATGGCCGGCCTCGGCGGTACGTTGCGCGTTCAGACGTCCAACGGGAACAGCGTGGAAGTCAATATCCGTGATACCGGAACGGGTATCGCTCCGGAAAACATTCATAAGATTTACGACCCGTTTTTTACTACCAAAACTATGCCGAAAGAAGGCCAGTCACGCGGGACGGGGTTGGGGCTTTCGGTGACTTACGGGATTATCCAGGAACACGCTGGAAAGATCACGGTGGAAAGCGCGCCCGGCCAGGGCACCACATTTCATCTTGAATTTCCGCTTATAAGAAAGGCAGTCAATGTCTGAAGTCGCAGTCTTAAGCAGAGCGCCAGTTGAAAACGCTACGGGTGGAACCGTCCTTATCATTGATGATGAAACCGCTATTCGTGAATCGCTGGAAACGCTTCTGGAGTTTGAAGGTTACGCGGTACAGTCGGCAGAAACAGGTGAAGAGGGCCTGGCCAAAATGGCGGAGACGCCCTTTGACCTGGTGTTACTCGATTTCGCATTGCCGGACCGCAACGGCCTGGAAATTCTGGCCGATATTCGCAGCCGCGATCCCCAGCTTGCAGTCATCATGATCACCGCTTACGGCACGGTTGATAATGCCGTCCGCGCCATTCAGAACGGCGCCACCAATTTCATCCAGAAACCCTGGGATAATGAGAAGCTGCTGGCGGATGTCCGCGCTGCGGTCGCCCGTCGCCGCGCTGAAGAAGAGAACGAGCAGCTCAAACGCGCTCTCAGGCAGCGTTATTCGTTTGAAAATATCGTCGGTAAGAGCGATCCCATGCTGCGGATTTTTGATCTTGTCGGCCAGGTCGCTTCCAGCCGCTCCACTGTGCTCATCCAGGGCGAAAGCGGTACCGGCAAAGAGCTTATTGCCAAGGCCATTCATGCCAATTCCCCGCGCAAGAACCAGTCGTTTGTGCCGGTGAACACCGGCTCCATGCCCACTGACCTGCTGGAATCAACCCTGTTCGGTCACGTGAAGGGCGCATTTACCAGCGCCATCGCCTCCAAAAAGGGTCTGTTTGAAGTGGCTGACGGCGGCACCATTTTCCTGGACGAAATCGGCACCATGAGCCTGGAGACGCAGTCAAAGATCCTTCGCGTTCTCCAGGACCGCAAGTTTATGCATCTGGGCGGAGTGCACGAAATTCAGGTGGATGTGCGAGTAATTGCCGCTACCAACATTGACCTGAAAGTTCTCGTCCGCGAAGGCAAGTTCAGAGAAGACCTGTTCTACCGCCTGAACGTAATCACGGTCGACTTACCGCCGCTGCGCAGCCGCGCCGTGGATATCCCCCTGCTGGTAAACCATTTTCTGGCCAAGTTCTCTGCCGAGAACGGCAAGCCGCCGCGGCAGATTTCTCCGGAAGCGTTGCGTCCCCTGATGGATTACGGCTGGCCGGGCAATGTTCGCGAGCTGGAAAACGTCATTGAACGCGCGGTGGTGCTCTCCAACGGGCCGGTGATCGGCATCGAACTGCTGCCGGACCATATCGTGGGCCGCGGATCGCCGGGCAAGATGTTTGACCATCGTCCGGACGCTTCCCTGTTTGAAATCGTGGAAGACCTGGAGCGTCGCCTGATTGGTGACATGCTGGAGAAATGTAACTGGAACCAGACGGAAGCGGCGGACCGGTTCCATATTCCGCTCTCCACATTGAATCAGAAGATCAAGCGTTTGAATATTGAAGTCAGGAAGCGGTCGGCGAAGGACTAACTGCTGCTGCTTCCTTTCGCCTCTGGCGCTTGTGCCATACGCGAAGAGCAAGCAGCACCAGTGTCATGGCGTAGAAGCCTGCTGCGGGCTTGTACAGCGCTCCCAGCATGCCCGCTGCCAGCGCTACCGGAAATACTGTAAGTCGCAGGCCCATTGCCTGTGCCGCCTGCGGATCATCTTCATTGAGCAGCTTTCGTTTGCGCGCAAACATCCATTGCAGCAACAGCAGCAGTGCAGCTAAGAACAAATTCCCAAAATATATCTCCAGCACCGCGCGATTGTTCATGAAGCGTCCCAGCAGCGCACAGGAGAACGGCAGGATGGAGATTGACATCAGGAAAAGCAGGTTGAGCCACACCAGCGCCACCTGCATGTGCCGGAAGAAATGCATTGCCAGGTGATGAAACAACCACAGCAACCCGCAGTACACAAATGAGAAGAAAAAACTCAGGAAAACCGGCCCTTCTTCTCCTAGTCGCCGCAAAATTTCGTGCGACGGGACAGACCTGGGCAGATCCGGAACCTTGAGCTCCAGAACCAGCAGCGTCATGGCGATGGCAAAAATTCCATCTGTCAGCGCTTCTACGCGGCCCTTGGAAAGCAAAACCGTGTGCAGCAGTTCTCGCGGCGATTTTGTCGGTGAATTCACGAAAGAGGCGATTTTAGCCACTCTGATAGCAGGAAACAATCCGGGATTTGCCTTGAACGCATTGGGACGCGCTACGCGGCTCTGCTATATTGCCTTATTATGCGCAACTGCTGGGCGACGCGCACCCTTCAATCTTCGGAGTGCTTGAGGTGAGCACAGTTATGCCACCGTCCAGCCCGCCTGCCAACTCCTCGCCGGACACGGTGCACAAGACGATTATCTTTGAGGATGTTCATCTCAGCTTTGAAGAACTGAACGTGCTGAATGGCATTTCCTTCGAGCTTAAGCGCGGTGAGACGAAGGTTATCCTGGGTGTCGCCGGCTC
>DATFDA010000026.1:0-3463 GCA_035252525.1 Candidatus Angelobacter sp.
GGTGGAAAAGATCATGCTGGTAGCGCGCATGGAAAACGACAGCAAGGCGCGCGTACGGTCGCGTTTGATGATTTTGCCGATGATGCCCTGCACATACGTACCGGGAGGAACCAGCATCTCGTGACCCGCTGTGATTGGAAATGTAATCTGCAGGTACACGCTGTCGCCGGGTTTGGATTTCGTCACCGAGATGGGGCGAACCAGGCCCAGCGGCAGCTTGGTCCCCGTTGGAAGCACAAGCGGAGATGACGCTTGCGGGATGGAAGCTTGCGCCTTCTGTGGCGATGATTGCGAACCTGTTTGCGGCTGCTGTGAACTGGTACCGCCTGACTTGCCTGGGTCCGGACTGGAAAAAGCAACATCCTGTGCAAAGCCGAAATTCGCCTGCACAATGGCAATGAGTAATATCACAAAGAGATCCTGCAGGAGCTTGCGGCCGGTTGCGGCCAGAAGAGCAAAGGAGCGGAAGCGGGTGGACTGCATCATATAAAGTCCTTTTCAGTTCAAGAACGCCTCGATCTTCTTCTGTAACTGAAGTCAGTAGAACTATTCAGCTCTGAACAGAGAAGATTCAACCACGAATCCGCACTCGATGAATGTAACGATATCTCAAGATTGTTGAAGATTAGAGGACCTTGAGAATAGATCCAGCTTAGCGGAAGTCTTCAGCCAGCCTGGACTGAGGTAGCGCGGCGGGGCTCAATGCGCTCAATCAACCGGTCATGAAAGCGGGAGCAGAACAACAGGGCGGCCACTGCGCCGACCAGGGCGGTTGCCATGTCTTCCTGCGTATCCCATGGATCACCTTGCGTACCCAGGAATGCGTCAGCCGCCGTACCCGTGGCGACTGATACTCGCCATTCCAGCAACTCGTAGGCAGCACTGATGGCCAGGCAGATGCTGACAACTATGAAGAACAGCCAGCCCCGCTTCAGGACTATCCTCCTGCGCAGCAATACTTCGCGGGTGATGAGCGCGGGAACGAAGCCCTGCGCGAAATGGCCGACTCGATCGAAGTCGTTCCTCGCCAGGTGAAAGTGATCGCGAATCCAGTTGAACAGGGGAACCTGAGCGTAGGTGTAGTGTCCGCCCACAAACAGGATGCAGGCATGGATCGTGATCAGAGCATAAATAAAAGTCGTGAATTGAAACCCGGGATAGGTTACGGCCAGCACCGCCAAGCCAACGAGCGCCGGAAAGATCTCCAACCACCAGGTGAAGTAGTCGTGTGGATGGACCGCCGACCATGCCAGCGCGGCGCCAAAAACAGTAAGCAGTACAAGCAGTGATGTTCTTTGTTCCATTCGCATCAGCAAAAAGTTCGCTGGCCCTAGCTTTTTACCATCATCCCATCAACATGCCGCCGTTCACGTTGAGCACATGGCCTGTGATGTAAGCAGCTTCTTCCGATGCAAGAAAACGGACCGCATGCGCCACCTCCATATCGGTCCCGGCGCGGCCCAGTGGAATCATGTCATTGACTTTGGCCTTGAGCTCCTGCGGAAGAGCTTCTGTCATCGCGGTCTCAATGTAGCCGGGGGCAACGGCATTCACCGTAATGTTGCGTGAGGCCACCTCGCGAGCCATCGCCATGGTGAAGCCGATCAATCCTGCCTTAGACGCTGCGTAGTTTGCCTGGCCCACCTGCCCCATCTGCCCGAAGACGCTGGTGATATTGATGATGCGCCCCCAGCGCTGTTTCAGCATGGAGCTGATCACCGCCTGGGTGCAGAAGAATGCGCCAGTCAGGTTGGTTTGCAGGACAGAATCCCAGTCGGCGCGCTTCATGCGCATGAGCAGAGTATCTTTCGTGATCCCGGCGTTGTTGATCAAGATATCTATTTTGCCAAACCGCTCGATTGCCGATTTGACGGCGGTTTTCACACTGTCTTCCTCGCTCACGTCCATGCGAAAAGCGGCTGCCTGCGCGCCTCTGCTTTCAGCGTCCTTCACCACGCCTGCCAGCTTCTCTTCATTGCGGGCGGCCAGCGCCAATTGCGCCCCGGACTCCGCCAGTGCGAGCGCGCAAGCGCGCCCAATTCCCTGCGACGCTCCAGTCACGAGCGCAACGTGCCCTGCTACTCCTGGCATGAATTTCTCCCGACGAACGAAATAAACCGAGGATTATACCTGCTGTCCCGCGATGCGCCGCGAACCTCACTTCATGGCCGCGGTCTCTTCCTGCCGCGTGGTTACAACGGCGGGCAGAGTCGCTACGTCATTGCGGAACAGGATCTTGAGTAGCGGAGGCGCGACAAGCGTTGTCGCAGCCGTCATGAAGATCACGAGCCCGTAAGCCTGTTCGGAGATGGCTGTCATTTGCAAGCCGACCAGCGCCACAATCAAGCCGACTTCTCCACGGGGCACCATGCCCACTCCTACTTTTAATGCGTGCTTCCATCCGGAACGCAAGACAGGCAGCCCGCAGCCGACCAGTTTGGAGAGGAAGGCCAGAATGGAGATCACGATGGCGGAGAGCAACAGCCTTCCATCAAAAACACCCAGGTTAAGCCGCGACCCCATGCTGAAGAAGAAAAATGGCGCCAGAAATTCGTTGATGGCGGAAACGCGTGGCTGCAGGTTCCAGCGGGGCGAGTATTCGGCAAAGGCGAGTCCCGCGAAGAAGGCTCCGATGATGGCGGCCATCCCGATTTTTACCGCCGCATAGGAAAGCCCAATGCAGATGGCAAGCGCGATCACAAGCGGCGCGTCATGGGTGGACATCCGCTCGAGGCCGGGTTCCATGCGTTTAACAATGCGAGGCGCATAGAAAAGCATCACCAACGCGAAACCTACGGCTTCAATCGCAGTGACAATAAGCTGCGCCCACGCCAGTCCGACGGTTGAAACCAGCCCCACGACCACGCCCAGCAGGATCATGCCGAGGATGTCGTCAAAAACGGCAGCGCCCAGGATGATGCGCGCCGGAAGACTGTGCAGCACATGCATATCTCCCAGGACGCGGGCGGTGATGCCGACGCTGGTGGCAACCATGGCCGCCGCCACAAACGTGGCTTCATGAGCCGAGCCGCGGACCAGCATCATGTACCCGAAGCCGAGAATAAAAGGCGCGGCAATGCCCGCCAAAGCGACGTAAAGAGAAGTGCGGCCCACCCGAAGCAGGTCCTTGGGCTGCGTTTCAAGACCCACGGTGAACAGCAGGAAAATGGCCCCGATCTGTGCTACGGCGTAGATGGCGTCGCTGGGCACAACCAGCGCGGCTCCGTACGGGCCCACAAGAACGCCCGCAAGGATTTCGCCCAGAACGGCTGGAACGTGCAGACGCTCAAAAATCTCGCCGAACAGCTTCGCCCAAACGAAGATGAAGAAAAGCTGAAACAGGAATGGGTCTGCAGTGTGCATCGAGTCCTTGACGGCAGGCGGCCATAAAATCCTTACATGTTCGGATGCGGGATACCAGCAAAATCGGGGGCTGGTTCAAATAGCGGCCACGGCAGGTGGC
>DATFDA010000027.1:0-13638 GCA_035252525.1 Candidatus Angelobacter sp.
TGATTCGTGTCCTCAAGCTGCTCCAGTGACGTGGGATAATTGCCCGTCTTGCGGACATATTTCCTTACGGCTTTGGCATACTCCTTGCCGCGATGGATGAGCTCGTTCTCCTTGTCCCGTTTAATCTGCTGTGCCATTCGCGGCGCCTCGATGGAAAGCATAAGAAGCATGATCGTGACCAGAAGCATCACTGAGAGCAGCAGGTAGCCCTTCTGATTTCGAGTTTTTGAATGGCTTCTCGTCATCTGTTTCACAGGAGCAGGAAAATGCTAACGGGCGGTCAGCGCAATAGTCTGCTTATTATTGTAGAGCACGTCCTCAATCTGCACCGAGTTGGCGGCAATCTGCAATACGCGATAGCGGCGGTCCACAATGTCACCCTGCTTGGCGATGAACACCACTGAGTTCTGCGGATCACCTTCAGCCAGGAAAATTCGCTTGGTTTCACCCGGCTTGTTGGCAAAGCCATAAAACTTGAGCGGGATTGGCGGCGGAGGAGGTGTGGGAGGCGGGGTGACAACTGGAGGTGGCCCGGTTACCACAGACTTAATCGGCGTGGGCATCGGAGTGGCCTGCATCTCAAAAATGTTGCGGCCGGGCTCGTACTTGATCTTGCGGCTCTCTTCCAGTTGAAGCCGATGGAACGTAGGATCAATAGAGTTCTGCGCGATCTGTTTGTTTCCCGCTTTGCCCCTTGCAACGGTGGTTGAGCTTGCAGGTGGTGCAGCAGAGCTGCTTCCCGATCCGGCAAGATCATAGATGACCACGGCGGCAAGAATCGCCAGCAAAGCCCCTGCGATGATCACCTGTTTGTTGTTTCCGGCTCCGATTTTCACTCTTGGAAATTCCTCGTCAGCTTTGCGCCCGATCCTGGGCTGCCTCTTTCAAAAATGTTTGAAACTTGATCTGCAGCGTTACCGCGCCGCCTTCCTTGCCGCTGAGCGTGACCTGCTCGATGATGAACATGAGCTTGTCCTGCTCCAGCGAGTTGATGAATCGCGCCACCTTGCCGTACTCGCCCGTAACAGAGGTTTCGATCTCTACCCGCTGTACACTCTGTAGATCATCCTTGCCAGGCTGACTCGGCGTGTAGTGAATGGACTCGGGCACCACGCCGGCTTCATGCGTCAGGCTAGTCAGCTCGGCGGAAATCTCTGACCAGCGATCAGGGATACGGTCTGTGTAAAACGTATCGATGTCCGAGCGCGTCTTCAGCAACTCCCGGTCGATATCCTTGAGTGGCTCCACGTCGTGCCTGAGACTGCTTTCCTGTTGCCGAAGCGTTTGTTCTCGCGCGTGCCGGCCGGAAATGCTCGATCCGGGCCAGAGTAGGTAGACAAGAAAGGCCAGGTCAATGACTGCAAGGATTCCCAGGATGGTGAAGAAACGCCGCTTAATGTGCGCGAGATTGTTCATCACAATCCCTCCCCTGACGCTCTCCGGCCCGCCGTCGTGGCCACCGGCATGTAAAAGGTCTCAATGTCGAACTTGTTTAGCGGGGGCATGCCCGGCTTGCTTTCTTTCTGGATTGTTTGTGCTTTAAGCTCCGTGTGCCGGAACTTTCGCGAACCTTCCATCTTCTTTACCAGATCGTTCAGGTCCTGTGAACTCTCACCGCCGATGGTCATTTTCAATTTGAGCTGGTTGTCGGGCGTCAGTTCGGGAGCCACAGAAATCACGTAGACTCGGCCAGGCATGATTTTCTGAAGATCGTTGAAGAGTTGCGTCCAGGAAAATCCCCTCCGGTTGATTTGCCTGTTCCAGTACTTGTTCTCGTCCATGACCACGCGATTTTCCGGCTGGTTTTCTACCTGCACTGCCTTAGCGCGTTGCTGCTGCAGGTCATTTATCTTCTGGTCCAACTCCCTGATATGCGCGCTGGACTTTCTGGAACTGGAATAGTTAAACCATGCCAGGACGGAGAGCAACACAGTGAATACAACCATCGCGAAGGTGGCCACGCCTGCGCGCGACACAAACATGCGCACGTCTTCATACTTTTGCGAGGCGAGATTGATATTGGTTCGCATTATCCCAGCAGAGCTCCTGCAATTCCTGCCATCAGTGATGGTGAAAGGTGTTCTCCACTGAGGTTCTGCTCTGAGGAGATTTCCGGAGACAATTCCTGCACACGGGCGCCGGTGTGTTCATGAAGCAGCGGCCCAACTTCTTCCAGACGTTCCACGCCACCGATGTAAATCTCTTCGATATGTGCGGCAAACGTATCTTCAAAAAAAACAATCGAAGGTAGCACGCCTTCCGCCAAATCCTCGGCGCTCACCTGCGTTCCTCGCGGATTATCCAGAGTGCGTACCAGGCGCAGCTCATGATGCTCGGCCGCGGCAATCATGATATTTGTCGGGTCCACCTTGAGCATTAGCGTGGGGCGTTCCCCGTCCACTGTGCCGAGCGCCGCCAGCGAAGAGGGCAGCACCACGCCAGGGATATAGCCTACGTCGCGGAAGGCCGATTCGTATTCCGCGATGATGGAACGCGGGGAAACAGCCGCTACTACACGCACCCCATCGGCTCCGCGCTTTACTTCGTACGACACAGCCGCCGTGTCCACGTCAAAAGGTAGAGACTTTTTCAGCCGGAACCGGATTACCGGCTCGATTTCCTGAGGCTTGCTGGGCAAAGCTTCAAAATCCAGCAAGAGCACGCGGATTGCGGCATCTGGCACAATCACTATTACATCGCGCGAGCTGCCGCTCACTGCGCTCAGTGAGCCGCTAATGGCGGTGCGCAAGGCTTCGCCGTTGATTACGTTGGGGCCGCTCAGCCCCGGCGCAATGGTTCCCGGCGGGAGCTGCCGCGAAGTGAACATTTCCAGGCGGGAGAGCCGCTCTGACGCCCTGGCGGCAATTACCCGGTCCAGCGTGATTTCGCACGCGACGTGAGGCCGCACTGTTCTTGGTTTTTTGGCGACTGTCATCGGATTACCGCGTGGTCTCAATAAATGTGACTTTGTTGATCTCTTTCATGGTGGTGATTCCTGCCCGCACTTTTCTCAGAGCTGACTCACGCAAAAATCGCATTCCTTCGTCGTGTGCGGCTTTGCGGATCTCAGAAGACGGGCGCTTTTCCAAAATCAATTCGCGTACACGGTCAGAAAGATCAAGCAACTCATGGATCGCCGTCCGGCCATGATAGCCGGTGCCGGCGCACTCGATGCAGCCCGGCCCCTCATAGAACGTGACGTTCCGCCACTGTTCCGGCAGCAAACCGTTGTCTTCCAGCTCTTCATCTGTGTATGGCGGCATTGGAGTCTTGCAATGGGTGCAGATGGTCCTTACCAGCCGCTGGGCCAGCACGCAGTTGAGCGCTGAAACAAAGTTGTAAGGCTCAACCCCCATGTTCAAGAATCGTCCGAGCACGTCCACCACGTTGTTGGCGTGAACCGTAGTGAAGACCAGGTGACCGGTCAGCGCGGACTGAATTGCGATCTGCGCTGTTTCCGTGTCGCGGATTTCGCCCACCATGATCTTGTCCGGGTCATGGCGCAAAATGGAGCGCAGCCCGCGAGCAAAGGTCAGCCCTTTCTTCTCGTTCACCGGAATCTGCGTAATGCCGTGGATCTGGTATTCCACCGGGTCTTCAATAGTGATGATCTTGTCTTCATCAGTCTTGATTTCATTCAGCGCGGCGTAAAGCGTAGTAGTTTTGCCGCTGCCCGTGGGGCCGGTGACCAGCACCATGCCGTAAGGCTCCGCAATGTAGCGCCGGAATTTCCGCAAATCATCTTCATCAAAGCCCACCACATCCAGCACCAGGTTGCGGAATTTCTCGCTCATGGATTCCTTGTCCAGCACGCGGAGAACGGCGTTTTCACCGTGAATGGTGGGCATGATGGACACGCGGAAGTCGATGAGCCGATTGTTGTACTTGACCCGGAAGCGGCCGTCCTGAGGCACGCGGCGCTCTGCGATATCAAGTTCGCTCATGACTTTGATACGAGTAATGATGGTGGAGTGGTGCTCTTTGGCCATGGGCTGCATGGCCTGTTGCAGGACGCCGTCAATGCGGTATTTAACCACCACTGAATCGCTTTCGGTTTCGATATGAATATCGCTGGCGCGCTTTTGCAGGGCGGTAAAGATGGTGGTATCTACCAGGCGAATAATCGGGCTGACGTCAGCTTCTGTCGTCCCTGTAATCTTGTCGATGGTGAGGCTTTCATCGCCTGTGCCCTCATCTTCGCGGACCACGTCCAGCACAAAGCTCTCACTGGCTTCTTCCAGCACGCGTTGCGACTGCTCAGTCTTTTTCAGGATGTCATTGATCTGGCTGAGCGTCGCCACTTTAGTCTTGATCCGGCGGTTCAGCAGCAGACTGATTTCATCAATCATCATCAGCTTGCTGGGATCGGCAATGGCAATCCACAAGGTGCCATCGTGTTCTTCCAGAGGCACAAAGTTGTAGCGGAACATCAAGTCCACAGGGACTGACTTGAAAAGCTCAGCGTCCAGGTGGTAATCGCGCAAGTCCAGAAATTCGCAGCGGTACCGCGCTGCCATGTCGCGGGCGCGTTGCTCAGGCGTTGCCACTGCCTGCCCATTCGCCTGCATCGCCGGCTCTACTGTTGTTGTAAGGTTCCTTTGCTCCATAACATCCCAGATTTCTAAAATTCGTTTAAGAGGCCAACTGCCCGGACAGCGAGAAGATCGGCAGGTACAGGGAGATCAGCACAAACGCAACCGTCACTCCCATGAAGATCAAAATGAAAGGTTCAATCAACTGCATGGCTGCCGCCAGTGCGTTCTGCACATCCTCTTCATAAAACTCCGCCACTGAATTCAGCATGGCGGGCAAGGCGCCGGTGGATTCACCGACCTCGACCATCTCGATGGCCAGTTCAGGAAA
The DNA here is from genome assembly GCA_035252525.1 of Candidatus Angelobacter sp. GTDB lineage: Bacteria > Acidobacteriota > Terriglobia > Terriglobales > Acidobacteriaceae > Angelobacter. Next base: position 4,864 of record DATFDA010000027.1, read on the forward strand.
GAATTTTGTTTCCTCCAAACTGAAGGAAAGCGCGCGGCCTTCACGAACACGTCGCGAGGCGTGACCTACGTTATCCGATATTTTGAAACTGTTGATGGACTGGCTCGCCGTCTCAAGAGACGGCACCAGGGGCAATCCGCCAGAGAGAAGCGTGGAGAGAGTGCGGCTGAACATGGAAACCTGATATTTCATCCAGATGTTCCCAATGAGCGGCAGCCGGTAACGCACCGCATCCAGAATTCTCCCGCCACTCTTTGAGCGGGACCAAATCGTAATTCCGGCGGCCAAAAGGATGATGCCTAGGAGAATGAAGTAATAGTAATTCCGTATTCCTTTCCCGATTCCCAGCATAAAAACTGTTATCGCTGGTAGTTTGGCGTTCAGCGATGAATAAAGCTCGGCAAATTGAGGGACCACATAGGTCATCAGGAATGCGAGCATCACTGCCAATGCCGTAATCAGGAGGGCTGGGTACCAGAGCGACGCAATCAATTTCTTACGGAAGCTCATGGAGAGACGCTGGAAGCCAATGAATCGCGCCAGCACTTCTTCCAGGTTGCCGCTCCGTTCGCCGGCCAGCAGTGTGGTGGTGTAAATCTTGGAGACGGAGCCCTCAGCAGCAAACGCATCAGACAGCAACTCACCACTCTTGACCCGCTGCTGGATGTTTACCAGCATGGTTTTGAACGAGGGATTGCGCTGCCGCTTGCTCAGCAGATCGAGCGACTTCAGGATGGGCAAACCTGCCTTAATCAGCGTGAGGAACTGCTGGTTGAAAATGATGAACTCGTCATTTCCCACCTTCTTCCGGGCCTTGCCGAATCCCAGGGATAGCAATCCCTTGCGCCCCTTAACGGAGTACACCAGGAAGCCCTGTTGGGCCAGACGCTCACGGATGTCCTGTTCAGAGACTCCGTTCTCAACCTGTTCGAGCACATGACCGCGCTCATCTGCCATTTTTATCAGGAATTCAGCCATGGAATGTCGACTGCGAGGAGTCCCGCTCCTTATCCAAGTCTAGCATTTTACGGGCCTTGTGCCCGGACTTTCATAGAATGTGGGGGAGCCTCTATTATTGCGCAAAATGGAGATTAATTTCCCTAATTCTTTGCCATGAAAAGTACCTAAGGGTAATTATTGAGCTACCCGGTCGTCTTGAATCGTCTCCACTCCGGGTGGGGGCGTGAAGCGAAAAAGGCTGTCCTGGACGGGAACATTCTCCTCAATCTGAGAGAAGTGAAAGTCCGTGATCGAGCCGTCGACTTCGAGAATCCTGATCCTCACGATCTGATGCGCGGGAGAGATTTCCAGCACCACTTCAGAGATGCGGTCTGCCATTGATTTAGGGACGCCTCGAAGGACCACATCTCCCGGTTGCGTAGGAGGAACATCAGGAGCCAGGGAAAGCCCGCTCAGCTCCTTTTCCAGCTTGGTCTTGCCCAGCAGATAACGGAGAGGGGAGCGAATGTCGTCCAGATTCTTGATTGAAGTTTTGCGGGCCTGGCGCTCGCCCGGAACATAGAAGTAGGCGGTATGCGAATCGGCCAGGAAAAGCTTCTCTCGCGGCTGCTTGTACTCCCACCTCATTCGGCCGGGCTTCTTCAGCCACAAGGTGCCGCTTTCCGTACGCGAAACACCTGGGGCCTGATAAATCTCAGTGAATGAAGATTTAAGGCTCTTCAGCCGGTTGTAGTGCTGGTCTACCGCTTCGGCGGTGGCCTTTACATCCCTCTGCGCAGCGGCATTCAGCGCGAAAGAAGAAATCGTGACAAGAAGAATGGAAAAGAGAGATCGCATTTGAAACAACGCTCAGTATGGCCGTACCTGGTTGTAAAGCCACTCCCCGAGATAAGGATACTTGCTGGCGTCCTGAACTTCCACCTTGCCGTCGGGCATGAGCTTGTAAGGCGCGCGATTAGGGTCCAGCGGGATTCCATGCAGAAGGCCCATCGTCTCGAGCGCGGTCCAGTCGGTCGGCAGACTTCCTGTTTTTTCGCGGTAAATCTGTACCCGGCCTTCGAGTTCTTTGATGTCAAGATCAGCCTTAATGGAGTCAAGATGAAGCCTGGCAGTGCTTTGCACGTTGTGATCAGACGAGCTTTGCAATACTGCTCCCCACAAAGCCGCAGCCGTGCTTGGGTCCTTGGAATGCTCTGCCATTCTGGCAGCCATCACTTTCATCCAGGGCAATGCGCCGGGAACCTCCGATCCTTTCTCAAATGCGTCCTGAGCCGCCCTGGGATCATGACGATTCATGTAGTTGACAAAACCCAGATTAAAATAGAGCCGCCAATATTGCGGGTTCTCACGTATCCCTTTCTGAATGAGCGCAACGGCTTTATCCGGCTCTCCAGCGCCTTCCGGCGGTTTCTGAGACAGAAATACCGAGCCATATTCATACGCCACGATGATGTGCGGATCCAAATCTGTTGCAATGTCCAACAAAGGATAAAGAATGTCGTAGTGCTGCGAATGCTGCAAATGTTTTGAGCCGAAATACTGGACTGCGCGGGTCCAGTAAATGTCCGCCAGCAGGCCGGAATAACCGAGACTTAGCTTCTTCAGCATCTTGCTGGAGGGGAGGTACAAAACCTCTTCCAGAGTTGCTTCTTTGCCCCGCGATTCGTCAACAGCGCGTAACGCAAAAACTGAGCCGGCAAAGCAAACAACCAGGAGCAGGGCAGCAATAGCGATGTTTTTGCCGCTCTGCTTCATTTCAGGTTACGTCTCTCAAAGATGAGCACGGCTGCGATGACCACCGCGGCGGAATAGAGCAAAGCATAGACTGTGTTGTACAGAATCAGCTTTCCTGCAATATGCTGATCGTGTGCCACCTGAGAGATCACGTTCAGTGATGCAAAATTTGGCACTGCATAGGCTGCCCCTGTGGCAAGCCATTTTGTGACGCCTTGCGCCAGCGCAGCGAAATTTCTCAGGTCATCAGCAAACGTCCCGATCACGAACAGCGCAAAGGAAAAGATGGCGGCGAAAATAGGGCTGGAAAACGAGGAGAACAGCAGCGTAAGGGCTGTCATCACCAGAAATTCGAGCACGCTGAAATAGATTGACACCAGCATCCACGCATCGGCATGCTTCAAGCCGCTCTGGGTAATGAATAAAGCGATATAGAACCCGAGAGTCATGAGGCCGGCGTTCACCGCCAATGTCATCATCAGCCCGAAGTATTTGCCGGCAATGAATTCCCAGCGGCGTACCGGACGGGACAGGATCGTATACAGCGTGCGTTTTTCAATCTCTTTGGAAACCAGACCGGTACCAATGAAGATGGCAATGATCACGCCAAAAAGAGAGATCGAACTCAATCCCACGTTGACCAGAATCAACCGTTGCATGCCGATCGAAATCTGCGAGAACAGAGGAGCACTGGCAACCAGCAGGAGAACAAAGATGATCAGGTTGTAAAGCACGCGGTCGCGCACCGCTTCCCGAAAGGTATTCAGAGTAATTGCGGACAGGCGTGTGTTCATACGCGGGCTGCCTCCGGTTCGGAAGTCCTGGAAAGAAAATACTGCTCCAGAGTTCCATGCAGCGGCGTAACAGAAATCAGGCGACCTTGATATTCGCGTAGACGCGCCAGCAAAGTATCAAGATTTTCGCTCGCCACTGTCGCCCTGACCAGATCGCCTGTGACATGCGATTCCATCAAGAGTTGTGTGACGCGCGGAACCGAACCAGAGCCTTCCCAGATGACTTCAGTCTTTCCGCCGGTGCTCGACCGCAACTCATTCATCACACCTATGCCGCGCAGTTCGCCTTTGTGGACGACAGCCACGCGGTCGCAGAGAGCTTCCACATCGGAAAGAATGTGAGTGGAAAAAAAGATGGTCTTGCCCGCATCTTTAAGCCCCTGAATCATCTCGCGGATTTCATGACGCCCAATCGGATCAAGGCCTGACATGGGCTCATCCAGGAAAATGACCTCGGGATCGTGGATGATCGCCTGGGCAATACCTACACGCTGCAGCATTCCTTTGGAAAACTTGCGCAGCTGTTTTCGAGCTGAATCTGCCAGACCAACGCGCTCCAGCAATTCTGGAATCCGTTTCTTGCGTTCTGTGGCGGACACGCCAGAGAGTGACGCATAGTAATCCAGGAGCTCGGAAGGGTTCAGATAGTCGTAAAAATACGGTTGCTCCGGCAGGAATCCGATTTTCTTCTTGATCTCCGCATCGGCAATGTCTTTCCCCAAAATGTGCGCCGAACCCGCAGTAGGGAAGATAATGCCCATCAGCAGCTTAAGCGTGGTAGTCTTGCCGGCCCCGTTCGGGCCAATAAATCCAAAGGTTTCGCCGCGCTCGACGCTGAGGCTGAGGCCCTTTAGAGCCGGACGGAACTGCTTCTTCCAAAAGCCTACCGGGTAGCTCTTGGTAAGATTATCGATTTCTATCGCATGCATTTGGCGAATGGTTTGCAGGAGTTGGGATGTAAGTAGTGTAGACCAAGCCGCAGCCGCAATCAATCAGGCGCTCGTGATCCTACAGGTCAAAGTGGCTTGCTTCATTTTTAGTTTTTAAGAGGACCGTAGCTGGCGATCGTCTGGCAGTTGGCAATCGTTTCAGGGCCCCCAAGAGCCTTGGGAATGACGCCGGCATCGCGCTGAGATCTGATCACAGCGTCGGACGTGGTGCAGAAGACGTTGGTACCAGTAGTGTTCAGGTTTCCCGGTTCCGCACTAAAAGCATAGTCCGTAAAAGTGCCAGCCGCGGTCTGCGGTCCAGGAGTCAGCCAGTATTGGTAACCACCTTTGGGCGAAGGCCCGGCGGGAGTTGCTGCAAGAATGTTGTCGATAACGCAGAGTGCGGTCGAGTCACAAGTGCCGGGGTTGGCCGTGTTCGGCCCCAGTGCGGTGAAGGTGGATGCGTAGCCGAGTTGCGGGAAGTTGGTAGAATAAGTGAACTGCGCGGTATTCAGAAGGCGAATCGTCTCGGCAGCGGCGGAATCGGATGCAGACATCTTGGACCGCAGCAGGTTCGGGATGGCGATCGCTGCAATAATCAGAATAATCGCTACTACAATCAGCAATTCAATCAATGAAAATCCGTGTGTTTGTCTGTTGTTCATGGCTGTGGCCTACCCTGACCTTTGATTTCACAGCTTGTGCCCTGTAAAGATGTATCGTATGCAGATAAATGCAAGTTGCGGGCCAATCTGAGCGCTCCCTTTTTGATCCGTCAATTCACTCTAAGCTATTGGATTCAAATGCCTTGTGGTCTTAAGTGGCTAATTTTTCATTTCCTTATCAACGTTGTGTGACAAGAAATGTCATCCTTTCGAGCAAGAACACAGTACTTTAGAAAAAAATAGAAAAAGGGACATGGCTCTCACCATGTCCCTTTTCTTTGGCTCATACCCTCCCCCAGGTACTTGCCGAAAATGAAAACGAGCTAGTTTTTGAGCGGAGAGTAGGAGCCGGGCGTCTGGCAATTGGCAATTGTTTCAGGGCCGCCAAGAGCCTTAGGAACGACGCCGGCATCGCGCTGAGACCTGATCACAGCGTCAGACGTGGTGCAGTACACGTTGGTGCCCGTAGTGTTCAGGTTCGCCGGATCCGCACTAAAAGCATAATCCGTAAAAGTGCCAGCCGGGGTCTGCGGTCCGGGGGCCAGATAATACTGGTAACCACCTTTGGGCGTAGGCCCGACGGCAGTTGATGCCAGAACATTGTCGATCAAGCAATAGGCGGTTGAGTCACAAGTCCCGGGATTGGCTAGGTTCGGGCCGAGAACAGTAAAGGTCGGCGCGTAGCCGAGTGCCGGGAAGGCTGTAGCATAAGTAACTTGTGCTGTGTTGAGTGTGCGAAGCGTACTGGCAGCCGCGGAATCAGCAGCCGACATCTTGGACCGAAGCAGGTTCGGAATAGCGATGGCCGCAATGATCAGGATGATTGCCACCACGATCAGCAGCTCAATGAGCGAAAAACCCTTCTGTTTGCGCATTTAAGAGATCTCCTCTGGAATCCTTGGTTCCCCGCTTACTTTTGTGAAGTCTCGGGACGTGGAACTCGCTCTTCATCGTTGCATCTTGCACACCAGTCCTCCCCATCCAGTGATTTCCTGCTGGAATTATCAGCAACTCACTGAATCAAAGGGAATTCCGAAGCCCAACGTTAGCAACCGGAGCTGATTGGATACCCTCATTATATGGCAAATTGACAAAAACTGTCAGAAAACTTGACGAAGAATGCCAAACCGAATGGTAGCGACCGCCGGCAGCCGTGATGGACTGCGCCAGCCCAGAACTCCGGCGCAGCCCTGTTCCATTTTTAAGGTGAATGGCCTAGAAGGGAATATCTTCGTCGGTGATTTCTGCGGCTTGAGACATTTCGTCGCCATGACTGGGCCGCTGATCCCGTTGATCTGTTGCCCCGTGGGAAGCTGAGGCGCCCTTGGAGAACCGTCCTTCAGAGTCGCCTTCGCCCCGTCCGCTGAGAAGCACCAGGTCATGGGCGACGATTTCAGTACGATATTTCTTTTCGCCGCTCTGCTTGTCTTCCCAACTGGAGGTTTGCAGCCGTCCTTCAATGTAAAGCTTGGAACCCTTCTTGACGTATTCCCCGACGATTTCAGCCAGTCGCTGCCAGGCGACTATGCTGTGCCACTCTGTGCGATCCTGCCATTCGCCGCCTTTATCTTTATAGCGCTCATTGGTGGCCAGGGAGAACTTGGCGACAGGGGTTCCACTGGGCGTGTATTTGATTTCAGGGTCTTTACCCAAATTGCCAATCAGGATGACTTTGTTAACGCTCTTAGGCATGGGAGAGTTTTCCTTAATAGGTTTTTTGCATTGTAAACGCCAGGCAGTCCCTTATTAAACTACAAGACAGGCGTTTTGTCGACTTTTCTTCGCTTACCCTGGTCCCTGATCAGCCCCGCGCACCATAAACCTGGTACAGCATCAAGTACACAATAACACCCGTAACGGAGACGTAGAGCCAAATGGGGTAAGTCCAGCGGGCAATTTTGCGGTGACGTTCAAATTTCTGTCGAAACGCGAATACCAGCGTAAGCACCACCAGCACGGGAACAGCAGCGGCCAGAATTGTATGTGAAATGAGAATGCTGAAATATACGGGCCTTGCCCAGCCCTGTCCGGGAAAGTGCACAGACCCAACATGAGCGTGGTAATAGAGATAGCAGGCCAGAAACGCGGTTGAAACGATGACAGCGCTCAGCATGCATGCGCGATGGAGTTGAACCTTGCCTTGCCGGATGAATGAATGTCCCGTGACGATCAGCACCGCGCTGACGCCGTTGAGGCTGGCATTGAGAGCGGGGAAGAAACTGTAATCGGACATTTATCAGGCGGCAGGCAGTGTACGGCGGCGATTCACCATGATGAACCCTGCCAAAAAGACGAGAACCGCGAATAAGGCGAGCACTCCAATCGAAGGCCAAAGAGGCAGGGTCGTAGGTGGCGCCGTTGCCGGAAAAAGCGTGAGCAGAAGCGCATCCATTCCGTAGGTGAGCGGGTTGACGCGCATCAGCACCCTAATCCATCCGCTTGCTCCGCTTACTGGGAACAATGCTCCTGAAAGCATCCATAAAGGAATAAGAAAAAGATTGATGATGGCGTGAAAGCCCTGGGCCGATTCCATGCGCCACGCGATGGCAAACCCAAGCGCGGTCAACGCGAACGCCGCAAGAAACGTGACCAACGCAACTATGAGGAATTGTCCCAAGCCGATATGGATGCCAATGAACGGGGCAAACACCAGAAAAATCAAACCCTGAACAGCGGAAAGCGTGGTACCGCCCAGCACCTTGCCCAACACGATGCCCGAGCGGTGGACCGGCGCCACCATCACGGACAGCAGAAAGCCTTCATTCCGGTCTTCAATCACAGACATCATGGTGAAGATGGAAGTAAACAAAACAATCATGACCAGGGCGCCGGGGAAAAAATAGACCAGAAAGCTACCCGTTCCGGTTGCGCCGCTGTGCAGGGAACTGCCGAAGCCGGCGCCGATCACAATCCAGAAGAGGAGCGGGGAAACAATTACTCCCACCACGCGGGCCGGCTGCCGGTAAAAGCGCACGATCTCGCGCCACCACAAGGTAAACGCCGGGAGAAGCGGGCCCACGGTGGGAGCAGAGATGGTTGCCGGAGTGACTGCTGCCTGGGCCATTTACTTTTGTTCCTCCTGCTCTTCTTTTTCCGTCCAGAAACGGTGTCCTGTGCGATTGATAAAAACATCTTCCAGCGTCGGCTTGCTCACGGAGATGGACTGAATTTCACCGGGAAATGCCTCTACCAGATCTGGGACAAAGCGGTGTCCTTCTTTGCGTTCCATGCGGACCTTGCCATCCAGCACAGTTGCGCCCGCTTGAAATTTCTGCTCGATTCGCGCGGCCAGAGAGTTGGCATCATGTGCCTCCAGAAGAATCACGTCTCCGCCGATCTCGCTACGCAGCTCTGCCGGCGTGCCCAGCCCTACAATTTGTCCCTGGTTGAGAATCGCCAGCCGGTCACAGCGCTCAGCTTCTTCCATCAGGTGAGTTGTAACAATCACCGATACGTGCTCCTGGGTGCGTAACTCATGAAGATACTGCCATAGATCGCGACGCGCTCCGGGATCGAGACCCGTTGTGGGTTCGTCGAGAAGCAGCACGCTGGGATGGTGCATCAAGCCCTTGGCAAGTTCCACGCGCCGTTGCATTCCACCGGAAAATGTTTCCACTCGCTCGTCAGAACGGTCAGCCAACGCGACATGTCCAAGCATGGCAGCAATGCGTTGGTTTAACTCACTTCCGCGCA
>DATFDA010000028.1:0-23088 GCA_035252525.1 Candidatus Angelobacter sp.
CCTTTGCCCGTATCAAATGTCAGTATGGCCAGCCCGCGAATGGCATTCGCCAGGTCCAGCGGAGAAGTCTCGGGATGATCACGATAGATCGCCAGCGCCTCACGATAGTTCGGTTCTGCCAGGTCTGTGCGCCCTAAATCCTGCTGGATATCGGCCACGTGGCGAATGGTGTGTGCCAGAGCGAATGGCTGATCCTGGTTCCGGTAAATGGTAACCGCCTCTTCATACAAGGGAAGGGCAACTTCAGGATTACCCATATCGCGCTCAATCTGACCCAGTGCTTTGAGCACAACAGGCAATTCAGTTTGTTGCCCCTTATACCGGCATGACTCCAGACCTTCAATCAAAGCGCGCTTAGCGTCATGAAATCTCTGTTCGTTTCTCGCCTCGCGGGCCGTGCGCAGAACTACCTCGATGCTACTGGACATGGCGTGATAGCTTAACAACTTTTGCCGGTCGAATCCACGGCCTGAACAATCAGCCATAGAAGCCTGCATAGCCGATACCTCAATCCAAAGTGCTTGCTGCAATGCCACTTTCGTCACGAAAGTTCATCAGAATCGGAGCACATTTTGAAACCTCAAAGCGATCGCTGCATCTATTTGATAGGAACCAGTTTTGGAGGAGTTCATGCAAATAGCATTCGCCGACGGTACGAGGATTGAAGTTAAGGAATCCTCCCTTGACGATTTTCTTCAGCATGACCTGAAATGGGTGGAATTTGTGCATGGCAGCGCCCATGTAAGTTCCGATGCGTGGGAAAAGTCGCGCCCTCTTTCACGCAGCGAAATCTCCCGCAGTGTTAAGCGCTGCCCTTCCGCATCTCTCGGCGGTTGCTGATCAAGTCAAATTTTACCTTCAACGCATACAGGCGGAGCTGGCGTTTAAAATAGTGTTTTGCCCATGAAGCCGCCGACTGCGAAATTCATCGTCTCTGCCGCCCATCCGCATGACTTCCCGCGTGAGGACCCGCCCGAATTCGCTTTCCTTGGGCGCTCTAATGTTGGTAAATCCAGTCTCATCAATTCCCTGCTCGGCCAAAAATTGGCGCATGTCAGTTCCACGCCGGGGCGCACCCGCACCATCAACTTCATAGGCATCTACTCCAAGCCTGGTCAGCCCGAACCTGAGTTGCTGCTGGTGGACCTGCCCGGCTATGGCTATGCGAAAATCTCGCGCTCCATTTCCGCCGAGTGGCCCAAATTTATTGAACCTTATCTGCAAGAGCGCTCAACATTGCAACTCGCCATTGTGCTGGTGGATATCAACGTTCCTCCCCAGCCCCCTGATCAACAGCTCATCCGTTTTCTTGAACATGCAGGCCGAGATTTTCTGGTGGTTGCCACCAAAAGTGACAAGCTCTCCGGAAACAAGCTCAGGAGCGCACTATCCTCTCTGGCTGAAGCGCATGAGATAGATTCAGTTCTTCCCTACTCTGCTCGCACGGGTGCAGGACGAAGCGAATTGTGGCGCGCCATTCGAGACCGGGTGGATACCGCGCAACAGGTCAGGCCTGCCTAGTCCATGGATCCATTTGCCCGGAAAATGTGGCGAGCAAGCGTTGGGTTCGGCGTGAGTCTCCTGGTTTTGGTGGGCGGGTTGAAGATCTTTTCCATGCACGAATGGCCCACGTGTCCGGACAACGTTATCTTTGAAACCCCCAGCCCCGGCAAGCAATTTGTGGCGGCCATTCTCCAACGCCGGTGTGGGACAGATGCCCCGTTTTTCAGTCGTGTAAACCTTCGTCCCAGCGGCCCGCTCCATCGCGGTTTTCTGTCCTGGCAGGTCAAGCAAGGGACCGTTTTTGTTGTGGAGCAGGATGCAGCCGGCGCAGGAGTCAACCTTCTGTGGTCCAGCCAGAATGTACTCACCATTCGATGCGCACATTGCGTTCCCGCGCTCGTGCACCAGCGGGACCAACAATGGGGGCCGGTCACCATTCGCTATGAACTGCCCTGAGCGGCCCGGTCCGGCTTAGTTGCATTGCTCGGACCTTAGCTTTTCTTTTAGCGCACCCCTGCACTCGCATTGGACGCATGCTGTTCCAGCCATGCTGCAAGGTTTGGCTGCTGATGGGCCTGGAAATGAATACAACTATCCATCATCTCCATCGATTGTTTCAGGCTTCTGCTGGTGGCCGCGACTTTATGATCGCTGAAAAACTGCTCCACTTCATTACGCATATTTGCGCTGCAGAAATGCGATGTGGCATTCACAATGGCAAAGCCGCTGCCGGTGGTCAGCTTGCCTGCAACTTCTGACCAGTGCTGCTTGGTCCACTCCCAGGCCATTTTCTGGGCGGCAGGGTTTTGGAGTACTCGGCCCAGATATCCGGCCGCGTCCTGGCTGCGCGTTTCCGGCCCAATAATTCTTTCCAGCCACTGCTCCGTCAACTTTGGATCACTGAACCGGTCCAGCCCGCGCGAGTAGTCTGACAACTGTTCAGGGCTCGATTTCGGATTGCTCATAGCCTCCATGTACTGCTGAAACAAACCAGCATCGTTGCTCATTGCTGCCACTTCCAGAACACCGCGCACCAGTGATGGATCAATGGCTGTTTCATCCTTGCTGTATTGCCCCGCCAGTGCCACAGCATGATTAATCACCTCAGGGTCTTCACCGATTTCACCCAGAATCTGAATCAGCAGGGCGCGTACTTCATGGCGATCATCCGTTTCGCCCGCCACCGGCGTCCATCCCAATTTGGCAAACATGGGGCTGAAGTTACTGCGCACCCATGCAAGAAACGCGGGTTTGCTGGCCTCTGTGAGCAAATCATCATGAACCAGCCGGAGCCCCGCAAGGTAGCTCTCTACGATTGCGCGTTCGTCGTCCTGGTTCAGCGCGGAGATCAGATTCAAGTAATTCGCTACGTTCTCCTGTCCTGATAAAACCAACGCCCCTTCGTCGTTCAACAGGGAAAGCCGTTCCGCTGTGCTCAATTCCGTTGTGGCCACGGCGGTCAGCTTCTGCAATGCATCGCCGTCATAGCCTGTCCGGTAATAGCCCATGGCGTTGGCGTTTACAAACAACCAGGGTGAACAACCGCCAGCCACAGGAAGCACTGATTCCTTCTGGCCCACAATCTGGCAAAAAGGTTTGGCATTGGCCGCCTTTACGCACAAAGGCACCATCCATGTGGTGGAGTTCGCGGGAGCGTTGGAAGCATCAAGCCAGAAACGAGTTTGCTCCAGCGAGATCTCCGTCTTTGGCTGGGCGGGGGCAATCCGCCGGGCACGGCGCCGCCTGCGCGAACGTACCTTTGGCTCCGGCGGTGCTGCCGCACAGGAGGCCTTCACCGTAATCAACGGCTCGCCTGCCTGCTCCACAAAGGTGGGCATGATCTTGTCTACGGGGCGTCCAGAGACAGCGGCAATGGCATTCCAGAAATCCTCTGCGCTGGCGTTGCTGTACTGGAACTTGCGCAAGTAAGCATTCACACCGCGACGGAACACGTCTGGGCTCACATAGGATTCCACCATCCGCAGCACCGCAGCGCCTTTCTGGTAGGAGATGGAATCAAACAGTTCATCAATCTCCTCCGGAGTTTCCGCCCGAGCGCGAATAGGATGTGTATTCCGTAAAGCATCCACCCGCAGCGCCTCATCGCTGGCATTCACTCCGTCCAGCGCGGCATTCCATTCCGGATGCAGTGCCTGTGATGGCTTCAGTTCCATCCAGGTGGCAAAGCCCTCGTTGAGCCAGATGTTGTCCCACCACTTCATGGTCACCAGATCGCCGAACCACTGGTGCGCCATTTCGTGCGCAAGAACCTCAAAGACTTCCTGATGGCTGGAGACCGAAGAATGTTTGTCATCAATGAACAGGTCGGATTCACGATAAAAGATGGCGCCGGTGTTCTCCATGGCTCCAGCTTCAAAATCCGGCGCGCCTACAATATCGAGCTTGCCGAATGGATACGGGATGCCATAGTAGCTGTTGTAGTACTGCAAGATCTCTTCGGCGTAACGCAGCGCTGTGACGCCGAGCGGCTTCTTGTCTGGAGTGCCGCACACGCGAATGGGCACATTGTCGGCGGAACCCTCGTTGCAGGTGAAATCGCCCACTGCCATCGCAACCAGGTACGTGGACATCGTGGCAGTCTGGGAAAATTTCAGCGTATGTTTCCCTTCGCCAGGGCCGGGAGTATCGGAAGTGATCTTGCCGTTCGAAATAGCGGTATCTGCCTGATCAATGGTCAGCGCAATGTCGAAAGTGGCTTTTAGCGCGGGCTCGTCGAACGATGGGAACGCACGGCGAGCATCTGTGGACTCGAACTGCGTGATAGCGTAGTTCCGCAGCTTCGTTTTTGCCAGATAGAACCCGCGTAGCTTATCGTTGAGAATGCCGCTGAACTTGATATGGATTGCTGCCGGGCCCGCCTGGAGGTCAGCAGGGACCGTCAGCGTCGCCTGTTGTTTTTCCTGATCAAAGCTGGTCTGTGCAATCTGAGTCTTGTCCCCCTGCGTAACTTCAGCCTGCTGAAACTCAAGTTCCGCCGAGTTCAGCGTGATGGCGTGTGTTTGCTTGACGATTTGCACATCTATGGTCTCTTCGCCGCTGAAGGTTGCCTTTTGCAGATCAGGAGTAAATGACAGAGCGTAATGTTGTGGCGTAACGCCTTCAGGCAAACGCTGTGCCGCCGCCAGCGCCGGAATCAATGCAAAGATAAAAGCAAAAATATAGCTTCTGAGAGTCACCCGGTGGCTCCTTTGGAATTGGAGGGCGCAAGACCGCCGCGCCCGATCAAAAATCCTGGCGGAAATATGAGAATGGGCCAGACCTCTATATGGCGTGCGCCCGGTATGTTCGGCCAAAGACTAAATCTATTTTGACTGAGAACCGCCTGCCTGACAAACATTATCGTACAGAGACGCGGTATTGCGGGATCTGGGAGGCCTCAGTCGCGCTTTACCGGTCTTTACACGGATGGCGGGAGATGCTGGGCAGGCGAACATTCTTGCGCTGGACGACAGTGGCGCAAAGAGAAGGCTGGTATTCCTTGCCGCTCCAGTCATAAACAGTTGTCTCTTCTTCCGCCGGGCCTACCTGGAACTTTCCTGATAAAGAAGGCAGGCCATGCTTGACGATCTTCATGGGCTTCAAAGAGGAGAAATGATGCTGCAATGCCAGGGTGTAGCTGTCGCCAGATTTGAGATAAACGAACGTCGAGCAATTTCCGCTGCGGCAATCGCAATCGTCCTGCGGTGATGCAATCACTCCCGCCTCGCGTCCGCCCGTGAAGATCTGCTGGGTGTCCACTGGGCTTTCCAGGAGCTGATCGGACGCGTTCGTCGTCGAAACTTTGAAACAGGCGTCATCATGGGTCAGAGCCTGCTTCAGTTCAGGCTGCAGGTCCGCTACGCGCCCGGAGGGTTCGCTGCTGAAAGCCATTCCGCCAAAGAGCACAAAGAGTGGGAAAAAGTATCTGATTCTCATGCTGATTACCATTGATTTTCGGTGATTCTTCGGATTACGGATAGATTCCGCAGGTTCTGGTACCAATTACCTGATCCAGCATGTCCGGTGCGTTGCTGCACTCGGGAACCTTCACCCCTTGAAGCCAAAGTTCTCCACGGGGCCCGACAACCACGGCGTTACTGGTGAAATCCTCAACTGACAAGGTGCGAAGAATCGGAACAATTGCCATGGACGGATCGAGCTTCGGACCTCCAGGCTTTTCCTGTTTTACGGGATACACCTGACCGCCAATAAACGATCCATCTGGCGCAAGATGCGCTTCCAGAATCAGAGAAATCCCGTTTTCTGCGCTGAGGTTGAACGGCCCATAAGTAGCAAAATTACCCAGCGAATAGGCAATCAGTTTGCCTTGATAGATTTCCATTCCCCGAACTACATGTGGCCCGCTGCCCAGCACCAGGCCTGCTCCCGCATCGATGGCAGCGTGGGTAAACCGGCGCAGATCGCCGCGATCTTCGCCAAGGAACATCTCATCGCCGTCCTGCACATGCTGGTGAGTAGCGCCTTCGCCGCCGCCATGAAAAGAAACAATGACCAGGTCTGAATCAGCACGGGCTTGGCGAATCGCCGCAAGTGCGTCATCAAGATCCAGCAAGTTATAAGCTCCCGGATAGGTGGCAAAGGCAATCACCGCAACCTTTTCACCCTTGATGACAAGACGGGCTATGTCTCCGATCTCGCCGGTGTGCGCTATTCCCTGTGCGTCAAGCGTCTGTCGTGAGCTGTCACGGCCCTCCTGGCCGAAATCCATGGCGTGATTATTGGCCAATCCCATCACTGTGAACCCGGCAGCTTTGAGTAGAGCACCGTAACGCGTAGGCACTCGAAAAGCATAGCAGTGCCCTGGCGCTTTTCCCCGGCACTTCAGTGACATGCCTTCGCCATCCACCAGCGGGCCTTCCAGATTGCCAAAAACAATGTCGCCACGTTTGAGGATGGGAGTGACTTGCTGGAGCAGATCAGCGCCATCGTTTGGTGGAAGCAGGCCTCCGGTCTCATCCGGAAAAGTCGTGCCGAGCATTACGTCACCAACCGCAGTAACCACGATTTCACGATCATTGAGCTGGGGAAAAGCGAATCCTGGACCAATGTCTGCTGGCACCGGTGCGGGAGATGGCGATGGGCTCGCATTTGGCGCGGCAGTGGATGATTGCTGGGGATGCTGAGGCGCTGAATCTGGCACTGCGCCTGGCGGTATTGCTCCGGGCGCTGCGGGATTGGATATCTGCTGCGAAGAAACGCCGGCTGAGGACTGTTGCCCAGGATGCGCCGAAGCAAAGCACATTCCTGCACTCATTGCGAGCGCAAAAGTTGCCGCGGCCCCGCCTTGAATCCAGCGCATAGTTTTCAAGAACGAGGTTCTAAATTGTGCTTTATTGGCGTTCATTCGCGGCTGATTTTACGATCAGTCATCCACAGCAAAACTCTGCACCTCACCGCCGGCTACCATTTCAGCACAGCGGTTCCAGGCAAACCAGTAGGCAATTTCCCTATAATCGCGCACGTCAAAAACAGCAAGGTCTGCATCCTTGCCGGGCTCAATGGTCCCCTTTTGCGCCTGCAATCCCAGAGCACATGCGGCATTCATGGTAGCGGCGCAAATGGCTTCTGCCGGGCTCATGCGCATGTGTGTACACGCTGTGGAAAGGACAAAGGCCATGCTTGGCGTTGGCGAAGTCCCCGGATTGTAGTCTGTGGCTAAAGCAATAGCCACACCGGAATCAATCAGGCGTCGCGCACCAGGATAGTCTTTATGCCCGAGAAAGTAATTGGCTCCGGGCAGCAACACCGCCACGGTGTCACTGCCGTACAGCGCAGCCACATCCTCTTCGCCAACACAATCCATGTGGTCCAGTGAAGCGGGATGATGCGCCAAAAGGCTCGCAAGTCGCGATGACGTAAACTGGCAGACGTGTGCACGCGTGCCCAGCCCGTTCCGGCGGGCAGCAGCGAATATCTTCTCCGATTGCTCCAGAGTGAAAGCTCCGCGCTCGCAGAATACATCAACGTACCTGGCCAGCTTGCGCCGGGCCGCCAGTGGAATAATTTCGTCACAGACTTTTTCCACGTACTGATCTGCCTTGCCGGCAAACTCTGGTGGGACTACGTGTGCGGCCAGGAGTGTGGATTGCACTGTGCCCGGCCAGCGGTTCGCCCCATCACGGATGGCCTCCAGCGATTTGATCTCCGATTCTGTGTTCAGGCCGTAGCCAGACTTGGCTTCGACTGTTGTCGTCCCCTGCCTCAGCATCGCATTCAAAGCCGCTAATACTTTGTCCGCCAGTTCCTTCCTGCTGGCGGCGCGTACAGCCGCGATACTCGACCGAATACCGCCACCTGCGGCGGCAATCTCCTCGTAGCTGGCGCCGGAAATTCGTTTTTCAAAATCTATGAGCCGTGGTTCGGCAAAAACCGGATGGGTGTGGCAGTCAATGAATCCGGGCAAAACCACCCGCCCGGAACAATCCAATTCGTGTATTTTGCTCCGGTTCTTCCTGAGCCATTCATCGCGTAGGACCTCGCGTTGCCGGCCGACGGCAACGATTTTCCCCCCACCGCAGAGGACAGATGCGTCTTCAATGATCCCAACAGCGTTCAATGCTGAGCCGCGACGCGGCGCCGACTCGCCCTTCAAGGTGAGGAGCTGGCCGATGTTGGTCAGGAGCAGGTAGGGTGATGAAGCTCTATTTGGCAATTTAGCTTTGTGTCTCATCGACGAGACTTTCAAGATGCACTTTTCGCGCTTACCGACGCCACAATCTTCTGGAACGCGGGTTCCGACGCTAGAGGGGCAAGCTCGGGGTCTTTGGTGAGGCTGTCAGGTGATTTGATTCCCCGTTTTGCTGCCTCGTCCACCGCCTTTAAGGCAGCCTTTTTATTACCCATTCGCACGCGAGTTTCAGCAAGAAGCAAAAGCGGCCAACTCTGGTCCGGCACTGCGTTCGCCATCAACTCGAAATAGTCGGCTGCGTGCGGAAACTCCTGGTTGCGAAATGCCTGCTGCCCGTCTTCTATACCCTGAATATAAAGCTCGTTGATTGCGCGCACATAGACAACATGGTTTCGGAGATCAGATTTGGCTTGCCGGTGCAGGTCAGCGAACACGGAGATAACACGCTGTTTGGCCAGGCTCGCCTGCTCCGGCCCAATCTGTCCCAACTGCGCGAGGTCCGCGCCAGCGCTTGCGGTGAGCGAACTCTGTTTATCTATCTGCTGATTTTCTTCACGGCGTGCCTGCTTGAGCACCTTCGACTTTTTGAATGTGTCCAACTCACCCTGCAAACGGCTGACGTCCATCAGCCCCTTGAAGTCGAACACCTGGGAGCGCAGGGCATAATACTGTTTTAGAGCGTCGCCTGATTGCTCTGCTTGTGAGGTCTCCGTCTGGGTCTTGGCCCACTGTTGCTGGATAAACGCAGGGTTGGGCTTCTCTTTGCCCCCTTGCATGGCCTTGAGTTCCAGCCATTCAATCGCATCCTCTACGACATCTGGCGGCGCCCACTGATGGGTACCGTGATAGACATTCACTCTGAACTCTGCCTTGCTCGCATCCTTTTTTTCGCGCAGCGCAGCAACTTCAGGGAAATTGAAATCCTGGTCTCCTACAGCCACGTAGTACAAAAAATGATCGTTGGCCGGCATGGCTTCTTTCACAGGATAGGTTGCTCCGTGAGCGATGACTCCCGCAACTGAGCAGGTATAGCAATACAGCGCGAAGGACGTGGCAAACCGCGCCCCGCCGGATAACCCCGTGGTGTACACCCGGTCCTTATCAATCATCAAGCGGCGGTGCGTGTCGGCCCAGTCTGCCTCCGCAGCCGCCATCTCCAGCGCGCCAGGCCCGTTCCTGGCATTGTTGGATCCAACCACGATATAGCCAAACTTTTCCGCCGCGTCCTTATAAAGGTCAACCGGAACCTTGCCGCGTGCGAACGGGTCAAATGCGTAAATGATGGGCCAGCGACGGTCAGGAGAGTAGTTCGACGGCAGGTACAGGGAATAAGACTGGGTTGAATCAGCCAGACACGTGACTTTGGGAATTACGGCGCCACGCTCTTTAGCAAGATCAATATTTGCCGTCTGGGCGAACGAGGATGCAGCGCCAAACAGCAGCGCTAGAGCGAGCAGAGCTCCGAGCCGGCTGCTTGCCTTGGCGCAATTTGCGGGTTCCTGGTTCATTTCAAGAACGCCCGCTTTGCGACTGGATCACTCTGCAATAGGAATCTTGATTCCATTTTTTTCCGCAAAACTCGCAGCTTCCTGGTAGCCGGCATCCACGTGCCGCGCCACGCCGATTCCGGGATCGTTGGTCAGGACGCGTTCAATGCGCTTTGCCATGGCGTCTGTTCCATCTGCGACGGTGACCTGGCCCGCGTGCTGTGAATACCCAATGCCCACGCCGCCTCCGTTATGGATGGACACCCAACTTGCGCCGCTGGCCGTATTGAGCAACGCGTTGAGCAGGGGCCAGTCAGCTACGGCATCACTGCCGTCTTTCATGTCTTCGGTTTCACGGTACGGAGAAGCCACCGAGCCACAATCCAGATGGTCACGGCCTATCACAATCGGGGCCTTGATCTTGCCCTTCTTTACAAGCTCGTTGATTGCCAGGCCAAACTGCGCGCGCTCGCCATACCCCAGCCAGCAAATTCGCGCAGGCAGTCCCTGGAATTTAATACGCTTGCGCGCCAGCTTAATCCAGCGGTCAAGAATGCGGTTTTGGGGAAAGAGTTCCAGGACCAGATCGTCAGTCACCGCAATATCGGCAGGGTCCCCGGAAAGCGCCACCCAGCGGAACGGCCCCCGGCCTTCGCAGAACAGCGGGCGGATATAGGCCGGTACAAACCCCGCAAAATCGTAGGCGTTCTTGACTCCGTGCTGAAAAGCAAAGGTCCGGATATTGTTTCCGTAGTCAAAGGTCACGCTGCCCATCTTCTGCAGGCGCAACATGCCTTCCACGTGGCGGGCCATTGCGTCCAGGGAGCGCTCCAAATACGCTTCCGGGTCGCGTTTGCGTAGTTCGAGTGCCTCCTGCAACGACATGCCATTAGGTACATAGCCGTTAAGGGGATCATGTGCCGACGTTTGGTCTGTGAGGATATCGGGCAACACACCGCGCTCCGCGAGTTCCGGAATAACGTCAGCACAGTTGCCAATCAGACCTACTGAAACCGCTTCCTTTTTCCGTACAGCGTTTTTGAGGATGCGCAGGGCCTCATCCAGCGTATTGACCATGAAATCGCAATAGCCGGTCTTGAGCCGCTTCTTGATCCGTTCAGGATCAACATCAATGCCAAGGAAGCTTGCACCCGCCATGGTTGCAGCCAGAGGCTGAGCGCCACCCATGCCGCCCATGCCGCCGCTGACGACCAGTTTGCCCGCCAGATCACCACCAAAACTCTTTTCCGCAGCGGCGGAAAAAGTCTCAAATGTTCCTTGAACAATTCCTTGTGAACCTATGTAAATCCAGGAACCTGCCGTCATCTGGCCGTACATCATCAGTCCTGCCCGCTCCAGCTCGTTGAATTTCTCCCAATTGGACCAGTGGCCCACTAGATTGGAATTGGCAATCAGAACGCGAGGAGCATATTCATGAGTTTTGAAAACTCCCACGGGTTTGCCCGATTGGACCAGCAGAGTCTCATCATTATCGAGGGATTTCAACGACCTGAAAATTGCCTCCAGGCATTGCTGATTGCGCGCCGCCTTCCCGGTGCCGCCATACACCACCAAGTCGCGTGCCCGCTCTCCAACCTCCTCGTCGAGGTTATTCATGAGCATACGCATGGCGGCTTCCTGGCCCCAGCCTTTGCAGGATTTTTCGCTGCCCCGAGGAGCCTTCAGCGGCGGTAGATGGGTGGCCTGAATCTCTGTCTCAACCGGCATAAGGAAATGGTAGCAAAAATCCTTCCCATCCCGAACCTGCTGCAGTTCGCAAGTGAGGGAGCGCTAGATTCGCGGGTCCCCTTACCTGAAATCATGCGATGGAATGCAAGGCTTACCGCCGACTAAAATTCGAGGAGTTGTTTCCGCCTGAACTAAACCTTACCAGGAACTATAAGCAGTCCCATCCGTACCGGTGAGGCTTGATCCGCTGTGAACGTCGGTGATGCCAATTGCGGTCTGGTCAATGGCAGTCTGGACGTCTTCCTGTATGGTCTGCCAAGTGGTGTTGCTGTCAGTAAAGGGATCTTTAGGGACGGCCCGCAAATAGCCCGCACTCACGAGATCATTCAGATCCTGCGGAGCCTTGCTCTTGTCTTGAGTGAACTGATCAATAGCATTGCGCATCGTGTAAAGGTCTTCTTTCAGCACTGCTTCATGGGCACGGCGGATATGGATTTGGTAAATGGGGACCGCCACGCTGATAAGAATTCCCATGATCGCCACGACAATGATCATCTCGATCAGCGTAAATCCAAGAGCCTGATTTTTGAGTGCTCGCGATTTCATAACGGTTACCAATCCTTATAGTTCGTGCCATTCAGCGCGGTGGAGGTGGACTTGGTATAAACATCAAACACATTCTGCCCACCCCATGAGTCAGACTTGGGATCATCCTGCATTGATCGCAGGCCCCAATCCGTATTTCCCGTCATTGGGTCCACCGGCACTCGACGCAAAAACCTCATCTTCTTGCCACCGGCGATTTCCACGCCATTCACCAGTGTGTCCAGATCCTGCGGATATCCATCTGTACCCAACTTGATCTGGAACAAGTTTTTATTCGCGGCATCGTGATACCGGTCAATGGCGTCCCGCATCTCCCACAAGTCGCGCCGCAGTTCAATCTCCTTGTCCCGCCGCACGCTGATTCGAACCACCGGAACCGCCGCTCCCATCAGGATCATCAGGATGGAGATAACGATAATCATCTCCAGCAGTGTTACACCGCGGTTCCGCCCGGCAGCTTTCGCCTTTGCTTTTAGATACAACTTTGCCACCTAAAAAACAGTCCGTTCAGTCAATTTTAACAATAGCCTGAGATCCAAGCACTTCCAGAGGCTGGTTCCGGCTGTTGCGAGCGGCAGGGATGGTAATTGCCACCGTTCCGCTTCCTTTTGCCTTGGCTGCGAAAACCAGGCTGAACACCGTGCCATCTCCGTTGACTCCGCCGGAGCCGGGCTGCCGTTGCGCAGTCACTTGCAGTTTGCCGCTCACAGGATCATCGCGATGCACCAGCAAGGCAGTCTGTCCGTCTTTGGACAAGTAATCTCCGTTAGCGACACTCACAAACTGCAGTACCTTGGGATCGTAGCTGATCTGCAGCGGCACAGCCGAAATGTCCTGACCATGCGCCACCACCACATTCATTGAGAATGTGCTTCCCTGCTTTTGTGACACAGCTCCAGGATCAAGGCGCAGCGTGATGGGTCCTGTGCCGCTCGATGCCGGGGTATTTGCGGCCACGCCTGATGGCGCCGCCGGCTGTGACGGTTGAGTGGGGGTGTTCGCGGCGGGGCTGATGGCGCCTGTATTGGCCGGAGCCGCCGGATTTGTAGCTGGTGAGACAGCCGGCTGTGGCCTCTCAGCAGGCACACGCGGCTGTAATGCGGGCGCGGTCTCGGCCACCTGTGGCGCTTCCGCCCGTGGCGGCTGCTGTGCAGCAATGTGTAGATCAATGCCGCTGCCCGTTCCCACATCGAAAGCCTTTTTGTTCAGATCATTCAGTTCCTGATTGCGTACGATGTGGGGCACCAGCAGGAAGACGATTTCATTGGTGACCTTTTCGTGTTTTTGCTCGCTGAACAGGTATTTGAGAAGGGGTATCTGCCCCAGGAATGGGGTGCCCCCGGCGGTTGTTGTTTCCTGGTCTTCGTTGATGCCGCCCAGCAGGTTGATCTCGCCATCATTCAAACGAATCGTATGTTCGACGCGCCGAGTGCTGATAATGGGCTGCGTAATTCCGCCGATGGTGGTAGACCCGTTCAGGTTTGAAATCTCCATCACGGTCTTGAGCGTGACCTGGCCGTCAGGATGGACGCGCGGTGTAATCTCCAGGATCACACCTACGTCCGTGTATTGAAACTGCGTGTTAACGCCAATGGCGCCCGTTGCCGTGCCGATGCCCACAGGAGTACCGAAGGACCCGGTGGCGATCGGGATCTTGTCCGCGATTTTCAGAGTGGCTTTTTCGTTGTCCGTAGCGCGAATGCGCGGCGTTTGCAACAGTCTGGCGTCATTGTCGCTGAATAAAGCCACTGCCTTGGCCGGGTCGATGACCACCGCGTAGTTTGTCGAATTGAGGTGCTGCAGGTCGTTGAAATTCAGAGTAGGCCCACTGCTGCCGCTGGTGGTAGTTCCATTGTTGGTACTGCCGGAAAGGCTGGTGTTCTGGAGAGCGACGCTGGCGTTTTCCGGCGGTGTGATTCCAAGATCGCGCAGTTTGTCGCGCCGCACCTGGGCCACAACCACGTCAACAATCACCTCCGGCTTGGCCTTATCAATGTCGTTGATCATCTTCTCCGCCAGCGCAAGCTGGTCAGGAGTGCCTTTGATCACGATAGCGCTCTGCGAAGGAATCTGCTGAATGCGCTGGACCTCGAGTACGGTACGAATGGCATTTACGATGTCCTGCAGATCGGTAGGGCCGGATACGTTGCCGAGGTAAAACGTCTTGACCACGTTCTGTTCAAGCTCGCGGCGCTTGGCCTGCGTGTCCTGTGCCACAAAAATGGTGTTCGCCGTTACCGGACGCCAGAATGTCCGGGACTCCAAAGCTACGATGTCGAGAGCATCCTGAATACTGACATTCTTGAGCCGCAGGGTAAGACGCCGGGAGGTGTAATCAGGATCAAAAAGGACGTTTATGTTTGCTAATTTCCCGATTGTCTCATATGCAACTTTGGAATCTTCCGTCAGTTCCAGAGCATTAATCGGCACGCTGGCCATGGGAGCAAGCATCACCGGCGGGGTGGCATCCTCCAATCGCTGACGCAACGGATCTTCTTCCTCATTCTTTGCTGTAGGCTTATTAGCAGGCTGTGACTGCTTCTGGATCATCTGCTGCGTGCGCCGTACTTCCTGGGCCGCCAGATCATTGCTCGGGTCAATGGCCGCAGCCTGTTCAAAAAGCGCCAGAGCATCCTGCAGCTTGCCCTGGTCCCGCAACTTCTGCCCGCGGTGGACTTTGGACGCAGCCGCCAAAAAGCGCAGGCGCTCATAAGGAACGCGATATCTTAGCTCCTCGGGTTTTTGGTCATACGCCTGGCGATAAAAGTCATAAGCGCCTTCGTAATCGCCACGCGCTTCAGCCTTTTGCCCTTTTTTGAAAAGAGACTTGGGCGATTCAGCCGCCACAACAACGGTTGACAGCATCAATAAAACCACGAGGGTGTTCGCTACTCTCCTCATACGCTCCTGCTTGCTCCGTGATTCGCCTAACTCCTTCTTTTTAGGGGGGTTTGCTGAAGGAACTGCCGTTTTGCCGTATCCGGAAATAATGCTTTTTGGAATGCCAGATTATACCCTAACTGTGTGCAATCTCAGAACGACTTTGGTAACCCTGTTTTGCGCTGTGTTAGCATAAAAATTTTGCTGCACGCAGCAGAAAGCTGCCATGGCCCGCCACAGCGTTCATCAAACTGAGCCCAACAAGCCCAAGAACGTCAAGCGCGACCCCGTCGCTTCAGGCGAACGCGATGCCACGGTCAACCGCGCGGCCAGCCACGATTATTTTCTTGAGGACCGCCTTGAAGCAGGCATCATCCTCTCTGGTTCTGAAGTGAAATCGGTTCGGGCCGGACGAGCCAACTTGAAAGACGCTTATGCGGTAATCAAAGACGGCGAACTATGGCTGCTGAATGCGCACATTGGAGCTTACGAGAATGCCGGTTACGCGCATCATGCTCCTCTGCGCACGCGCAAACTGCTGCTTCACAAGGAAGAGTTGCGCAAGCTGGTGGGCAAAACACAGCAGCGCGGTTACACCCTGGTTCCCACTCGCATGTATTTCAAGAACGGCAGGATAAAATGTGAGATTGCTCTGGCCAAGGGAAAACAATCCTGGGACAAGCGGGAGACTGAACGCCGCCGGACGGCCGAACGGGAGACGCGCGAGGCAGTTGCCAGGGCCCGCAAGGGTTAACAATTTGACAACTCTTAAGCGTTGCAGGTTAAAGCTTTTAACAATATCGCGATAGTCAGGAGTAGAAAGAACAACACCATGAACATTCGACTTGCCATCTCAAGCCTTGCTGAAGTTGAAACCGAATGCCTGGCGCTCATACTTCTGGATCACGGAGACAAACAGAAGCCCGCCCCGCGGCTGGCCTTAAAAGATGCCACCGTGGAAAAAGCACTCGGGGATTTGATTGCTTCCGGCGAAATCTCCGGGAAGGCATTTGAAACCACTCTGCTGCATCGTCCTCAAGGGCTCAGGGCAAAACGGCTTCTCGCAATCGGCGGTGGCAAAGCAGCAAGTTTCACTCATGTTGAACTGCGCAAGGCCGCGGGAACGGCTGTGCGCTTTCTCAAGTCGAAGATGATCAAGAGCTGCGCAATTGCCGTGCCGGAGCTTTCTACCGGCGCTGAAGACGCAGTACGCTCGATTGTCGAAGGTACTTTCGTCGCCGATTTCGACCCCGATACCTATCGCAGCGACCGCAAAGATCTCGCCATGAAAGAAGTAACCGTGGTCGCGCCCCAAGGCTCCGATCAGGCGAAACTGCAGCAGTCTCTCGATCAGGCGCGCATCATTGGCGAATCGCAGAACTTTACCCGCGAGCTGGTCAACGAACCCAGCAATCGCCTCACTCCCACCATGTTTGCTGAACGCGCCCGCAAGATGTGCGAAAGCGTGGGCCTGAAATGCGAAGTAATGGGCCCTGACAAGATCAAAGCAATGAAGATGGGCGCCTTCTGGAGCGTGGCCCAGGGCAGTGATGAAGAACCCAGACTGATCGTGATGCGTTACGAGCCGCAGGGCGCGCCGGAAAAGCCTGTGCTCGGTTTGATTGGAAAAGGAATCACCTTTGACACGGGTGGCATTTCCATCAAGCCGGCTGACGGTATGGAGAAGATGAAATATGACATGGCCGGCGGAGCCGCCATGATTGGCGCAATGCGGGCTGTCGCGCAGCTAAAACCAAAAATCAAAGTGATCGGTATTGTCTGCGCTACCGAGAATATGCCCAGCGGAAAGGCGCAAAAGCCGGGCGATGTTCAAATTGCCATGTCCGGCAAATCCATTGAGATCATCAACACTGACGCTGAGGGCCGCTTGGTTTTAGCTGATGGCCTGCACTATGCACGCACTCTCGGCTGCACTCACTTGATTGACGCCGCTACCCTGACCGGAGCTTGCGTTGTTGCTCTTGGCCACGCGAATGCCGGCGTCTTCGCCAATAACGAAGATGCGTACCAGCATTTCACCCGCGCGCTGGAACGCTCCGGAGAGAAATTCTGGCGCTTGCCCGTGGACAGCGACTATACCGAAATGATCCGTTCTAGTATTGCCGACATCATGAACACGGGAGGCCGCTGGGGCGGAGCCAGCACGGCTGCTGCATTCCTGAAAGAATTTGTAGAAGACACCCCGTGGATTCACCTCGATATCGCCGGCACAGCCTGGATGGATGAAAATAAAAGCTGGATTGCCAAAGGTCCTTCAGGGATCGCCGTGCGCAGCCTGGTGGAATGGGTAAGAAGTTACGAAAACAGCCACTAACGGTCAGCGCAGATAACCGTGCGTTCCCTCAGTTAGTGTGGTATACCACGCGCTTCTCGGGCGATCCCTGCCGCATGCCTGTTCCAAGCTTGTGGTTTTGTACCCATCCTGCTTCTGCCGCTTCTCATCCTATCTATTAACTTTTCAGTAACCCTTTAGGAGAGAGATTCAATGAAGCACAGCCTCATTTTTCTTCTGGCGCTCGCCCTGATCAGTCTGGGCTGTAGCGGCAATGAGAAGGCAGCTACCAGCGACAACAACTCAGCCCAGCCCGCCAGCACTGATAACTCGGCCAGCGGCAGCTCTGCTTCCAGCAGCACTGCGAACAGCAACTCCGACCAAAGCTTCCTGCAAGAGGCAATCAAAGGCAACCGGGCGGAGATCACGTTGGGCAAGACGGTCATGGCCAAAACGAAAGATCCCAGCGTCAAGCAGTTTGCCGAGATGATGGTAAAGGACCACACAGTGGCGCTCAGCCAGCTTCAGCAGCTCGCGCAGCAGAAGAACATCACGGTTCCTGAAGGCCTTCCGGATGACGCGCAGCAGCTCCAGACCAAATTGCAAAGCGTTACCGGGAAGCAATTTGACAAGGACTATATGGATGCGATGGTGCAGGACCATCAGAAAGACGTGCAGGATTTCAAGGATGCCTCGCAGGATGCGAAGGACCCTGACGTAAAGCAAATCGCCACTAAACTGACGCCGACACTGGAACGTCATTTACAGAAGGCTCAGCAGATTGATCAGAAACTTGGCGGAAGCGATTCCTCCAGCTCGGGGACCTGAACTGATCATCACAATGGGGGGACTGCGCGAATCAAGCGGCCCCCTATTTCACTCGGACTGCAGTTTGATCAGCAAAGGTCTTCCATTTGCCGTCTTCATCCTTTTGCTCCAAAAAGAAGCGCCAGGATTTGTTTTCCGGATTCCAGGTGAAAGTGTTGTGGAACGGACCATCCGGGTATTCGAAAACGAAGTTGATGCTGTCTCCCGCCCGCGTGCCGTAGCCGAGCGTTTCAGAGAATCGGCCTCCAAAGATATCAATCCAGTGAAGGACGTAGCGCTCACTGGCGTTGTCATATCCCACGTAGATGTGGGCTTCATATCCCGGCTTGCCAGGGACGGTGGTCGTGTCTTTCTCATCAAGGAACAGGAACTGATGATTGAGAGCCCATTCGGCGGTTAAGTCCATCTCTCGCTTCTGGCCCACTACGACGCCGGTGACCTTCCAGCGGCCCACAAGATGATCGAGCAGATCGTCATGAAACGGCCGATTGACACCATCCAACGGCTCAGGCTTGGTTTGTGCCGGTGCCAACTGCGAAAGCAGCAGACAAGCAAAAATGATTCTGGCAGGCAACATGCTCCAGGACATGCAGCATACTACCGCAACTTTGTCTGTAGTGCTTCGTTGTTGGCCTGTTTCAGATCAGAAAGCCGACCGACATCACGCCAGTAATATTCATCGGCCGGAAATCCCAGGACCAATGCACCCTCACCGGCGACCTGCAGATATGCGTCAATGATGGAGAAAACTCCTTCTCTGCGAATCACCCCTAAGAGCCGCGGAGAAATTACGTGGATGCCGCTGAAGGCCAATGGAGCAAGATTTGAGGACTTGCGCGCGATCTCATCCGGCCTGCCTTGAATTCGTCTGCCGCACAGAGCCAAATCTTTATCGAGCAACAGTTGTCGTGAACTTTCCCGGTTCTGTACAGCAAGAGTGGCCAGCGCACCTTTTCTTGCGTGATGCCCAACCATGCGCTTGAGATCGATATTGGTGAGCACATCCACGTTATGCAGGATGAATGGTTCATCGCGCGAACCTGAGTGTTCAAGAAGGAACCATGCCGCCTTTTTCAGCCCGCCGCCCGTATCGAGCAGGAGATCATCCTCACGCGAAACTTCAATTCGCATCCCAAAGTTATCGTTGGCCCTCAGGTAGTCGACCACCATCTCAGCGTGATGATGGACGTTGACGATAACTTCAGTGACGCCCGATTCGCGCAAACGGGCAAGCGTTATCTCCAGCAGCGTGCGTCCACCAACCTCAACCAGCGCCTTAGGGCGATCATCCGTAAGCGGACGAAGACGTGTTCCCAGCCCCGCGGCCAGAATCATGGCCTTCATCGGCCCAAACGCTCCAATGCCGGCGAGCTAACGCTGGAAGGTTCAGTATCCGTGTGCTTGAGGTTTAATTTCTCGAGCTGAACGTGCCGCACAACTACCTCCACGCCGGACTTCTGCCGCAAATGCGCGGCAAGATGCTCAGCCAGATAAACAGAGCGGTGCTGTCCACCGGTGCATCCGAAAGAAACCATCAGGTTTCCGAAGCCACGCCTTTTGTAATTTTCCACGCTGCCATCCACTAGTGCGATGGCGTGTCGCAAAAACTGGTGCGCACTTTCCTGCTGGTCAAGGTAT
Organism: Candidatus Angelobacter sp.; assembly: GCA_035252525.1. Classification (GTDB taxonomy): domain Bacteria; phylum Acidobacteriota; class Terriglobia; order Terriglobales; family Acidobacteriaceae; genus Angelobacter. Next base: position 19,574 of record DATFDA010000028.1, read on the forward strand.
TCGATGACGGGAGCGTCTTTTCCGGTCAGGTCCTTAAAACGCTCCTCTCGTCCGGGATTGGGTATGCCGCGAGCATCGAAAACGAAACCTCCTCCATTACCGCTCTCGTCTTTAGGGGGACCGCCCTGATGGAAGGAGAAGCTGGAGATCTTGACCGTCAGAGCAGGCGAGTGGGGGTGCACATTTCTTGCCTGTTCAGGAGGCGGCGTCAGACTCATTAGTTTGTGCGATTCCAGCATGCTTGAAAAAGCACCCAATAGCGCTGGTAATGCAATCGGCAACTCAACATTATTCAGCAGCCACTTCAGATTCTTGAGGGCGTAAGGTACGCTCTGCAGGAAATGCGGCTTGCGCTCATAAAAGCCACGAAATCCATAAGCCCCGAGTGCCTGCATCAGGCGAACATAGACAAAGGCGTAATAGTGCTGCATGAAATCTGCCGGCGTAATGTCCACGAATTTGCGCAGGCTGTGCAGGTAATGGTCGAGCAGCCGCTGCCGAAGCGCTGGAGGCAGGTCCGCCTTGGCGTCGTACAGAAGCGATGCAATGTCATAGTGCAGCGCGCCCTTGCGCCCGCCCTGATAATCCAGGAAAAACGGCCTGCCTTGCGGCAGCATAATGTTGCGCGACTGGAAATCGCGATAAAGGAAATAGTCCTTCGGAGCCGTCAGCAGAAATCGGGTCAGCCGTCCAAAATCGACTTCGAGAGCCTGCTCATTAAACGGAATCCCGCTTAGCCGCAGGAAGTAATATTTGAAATAGTTTAGGTCCCAGGCAATAGACTGGCGGTCAAAGCTGGCGCGCGGATAACAAACTTTGTAGTTGAGATCACGCCCTGCCTCAACCTGAAAACGTGGCAGCAGCGCGACCACCCGGCGATATACCTCCACGACAGAGGCGGCAATGTCGTCGCCCTCACGATTCTGGGACAAAAATTCGAAAAGAGTTGTGTCACCCAAATCCTGTTCAAGGTAGGCGCCGCGATTCAAATCGGCGGCATAGATCTCAGGCACAGGCAGTTCATGTCCGAGAAAATGGCGGGAGAATTCAAGAAAGGCGACGTTTTCCTCCCGCACGTCGTAGTGCACGCCGATAGCGCTGACCTGTTCCGCAGTCAGCCGGAAAATGCTTCGTCCTGAGCCGCCCAGGGCTCCCTGCAAGGGCTGTATGTGCTCTACAGGAGAGCGGAAATGCTGCGCGAAAAGATGCTTCAGGACTTCCATTTGGGTGCTGTCCAGCTACTAGCCGCGCCGTGCGGCAGCCTACAAGATAACATTGAATGCAGGGCTCCGACTCCACCCTTTACGCTCGAAAGTGTTAGTCACTTCCCTATGTGTGCTGAAGGAACTCTGCAATTCCGGCATGCCCGGCGTGTTCTGCCCAATCGGCTGGAGTACCCTGAAAAAGGATATCCCTGATATCCTTCCTTGCCCCACGCTCAACCAGCAACTCAACTACGGTTTGATGGCCTGCCCACGCCGCCTGGTGCAGAGGTGTGGAATGCGAATGGATGCCCAAAGGGTTATAGCGATTTGGGTCCTCTCCTGCATCGAGCAGAAGCCGTACAATTTCTCCCTGGCCAAACTGAGCGGCCAGTGCAAGGGCTATATGCCGTTCCTCAGGAGGTGCCTGCGAAATCAGTTCGCGGGCGGATTCAAGTCTGCCTGTCGCGGCAGCAGTGGCCAGACGCAGCGGCGCTCCGCGACGATGCAAGGCTTCAACTGCCGCAAATTCTCCATGGACCAGAGCAGGCAAGACAGCCCCGGCCACGCCCGCGCCATAGTCGCACAGCAGGTCAATTAAACGGATCTGGACGCCACACTCGCGCGCTACACGACCCGAGCATACAAGACCGAGGGCTGAATCAATTGCATTCTTTTCTGTTTTGGCGCCCGCCTCCAGGATGGCCCGAGTGACTTCCACTATGTTGGCTGGCAGTTTGCCGTGGCGCACCGGGTTTTCCGCCACAAATTCCAGTAATGCTGGATTGCGGAAGTAGTTGCCGCCTTCAAAGATCACTTGCTGATGGACAAGCGCGGGGTGCTCTTGAAGGTGTCTGCGCAAACCATCAATATCAGCCGCATCGAGCAGGCCGACCGCATGCCGGAATATTGGATCCTGGATGCGATCATGATGTGGCGCCTGAGATTCCCTGGCGCGATCCTGCTCCTCTTCAATGCGTGTCTTTAATCTGGGCCAATTGGCATATCCATATTCGCGCGCAATGGTAAGCTGGGCATCCGCCAGCACAAATTCGGCCCGGCCAATTTCACCATCACTCCGCCTGTTAAAGCGCGGATGAAATTCTCTGATTCGCTGCAGAGCCGCAATATCTCCGGCACGGCGGGCTTTCATCAGGTCTTTTGCCTGGTGCTTGAGCTGAGCAAGACTGGGATGGGACGGCAGGTGCTTAGTGGGCATACGAACTTCCTTTCGTTGCAACGCCCGGTGTCCGCATCAGCAGGCTGAAAGTTAGTTCGTGACGAATTTTGGTAAGGCTGGGTGCACTCTGTGCTTTCCGCGGACCGGATGCGTCCCTGACGCTGAGGCAATCTTATCACCGTTGGAACATTTTCTGAGCGATGCCCGTATTTCATGCCAGCAAGGAGGCTGCTTTGAACGAGTCACGTCGATCCGCGGTAAAGCTAATAGCGTATGCCGTTATAACCTCGGTACTTCTCTGGCTGCCCCAATCAGCGTCCGCTAGGCAGGAGAGCAAAAGCTCAAGCCAGCAAATCATCCTGCAAGGTGCACGGATCTATACGGAGCCCGGAGCGCCGCCGATCAAGAACGGCACAGTGGTTGTGGAGAACGGAACAATTGCGGGGATCGGACCGAGCGATGCTCTCCATTTCCATGCCCGAAACGGCGCAAAGATCATTCATTGTGAAGGCAAGACCATTGTTGCCGGCTTTTGGAACAGCCACGTTCACTTTACCGAGCCAAAGTGGCAAGGCGCCGCTTTACAGCCAGCCCCTCAGCTAACGAGCGAGTTGCAGCAGATGCTGACTGGCTATGGATTTACCTCTGTCGTCGATACAGGCTCAAATCCTGCTGATACGGTATCGTTGAGGAAGCGCATTGAATCCGGAGAGGTTGCGGGGCCAAAAATCCTGACGGCTGCTTTCCCGCTCTACCCGCAAAACGGCATTCCCTACTATGTAATGGAAAATCTCCCTGCTGAGCTGGTGAAGCTTCTGAAGCAACCGGCAACGCCCGAACAAGCGGCGCGCGATGTGGATGATGACATTGCGCACGGCGCCGACATCATTAAGTTATTTGTCGTTTCCTGGGTCAGCCGCAACGGCAAACATGTCCCGCTTCCAATGCGCCTCGACATCGTACAGGCTGCGGTGAACGAGGCGCACCGCAAAGGAAAGCTGGTGTTTGCTCACCCTTCCACAATCGAAGGCGTTGAATTAGTGCTCAAAGGGCATGTCGATGTACTCGCCCATACAATTGAGGGCCCTGCAGACTGGACACCCGAGGTCGTGGCCAGACTCAAAGCGGCGAAT
>DATFDA010000029.1:0-7123 GCA_035252525.1 Candidatus Angelobacter sp.
GCCCTTCAGAAATCTCATTACAAGCAATCAGGTCAGGAGTACTCCAATGGTCATTAATATGGCGCCAGGTTACACAGAAGAACAACTGCAGCACATTATCCAGCGAGTGAAAGAGTGCGGGTTCCAGCCACATGTTACGCGCGGCACAGAGCGGGCGATTGTCGCCGCAGTGGGTTCGGGCGGAAACCGCTCTGCCCTTGAGGCGCTTCAAGCCGCCCCGGCTGTGGACAGCGTTGTTCCCATTGCGCATCCATTCAAGCTGGTGAGCCGCCAGACGCGCAGTGAGCGCACCCGTGTTCTGGTGGGCGACGTGTGCATTGGCGGTGAAGAAGCGGTGGTCATCGCCGGCCCATGCTCGGTGGAAACACACGAGCAACTTCTGGCCACGGCACAGGGCGTGAAAGCGGCCGGAGCCACTTTGCTTCGCGGAGGCGCTTACAAGCCGCGCACCTCGCCTTACGATTTTCAGGGCCTGGGCATTGAAGCGCTGAAGTTGCTGCGTGGAGTCCGCGAAGAAACCGGCCTGCCGGTGGTCACAGAAGTAATGAGCACCGCCGATATTGATCTGATCAGCGAATACGCTGACATGCTTCAGGTGGGCGCGCGCAACATGCAGAATTATGATCTGCTGCGCCAGCTTGCCAAGACTCGCAAACCTATCCTGCTCAAGCGCGGCCCGTCGGCAACGGTGAAAGAATGGCTGCTGGCGGCCGAGTACCTTCTGGCTGGCGGCAACCAGAATGTTGTGCTCTGCGAGCGCGGTATCAAGACGTTTGAAACTGAAATGCGCAACACGCTGGATCTTGCTGCGGTGGCTCTGGCGCGCGAGCTTTCCCACCTGCCGGTGATTGCTGATCCCTCGCACGGCACGGGACGCCGCGATCTCATCCCGCAGGCCAGCCGGGCTGCTCTGGCCATCGGCGCAGATGGGCTGATTATTGAAGTACATCCCTGCCCTGAGCGTGCGTGGTCAGATGGAGCGCAGTCCTTGAACCTGGATGAATTTGCCCGGCTCATGCACAATCTGAGCGCGCCCATCCGCGCAGTAGCCTCGTCCGTTGGAGTGGGGGCGGTCACAAGGCCTGAACGACTGAATGGCCATTCAGTGTATTCTGTATAGCATTCGCCGTTCATCTATTGCACCGCTGAGGACCAGGACATGAATACTGCTGTGGGCACGCTGGCGCCCGCCACAAGTCGCAAGGCAACTGCCGCTGGTACTCCGTGGACCGCCTGGGCTTGCACGGTGGCGTCCGTCTCTATCGCCGTTGGATTGTACTGGGACATCTCCTGGCACATGAGCATTGGGCGCGATACCTTTTGGACTCCGGCGCATCTGCTCATTCAGTTTGGCGGATTGATGACCGCGATGATCTGCGGATGGACCATCTTTGGCGCAACGTTCCGTCCTGGCTCGCAGTTGCGCCAGAACTCGGTGAGCATCTTCGGCTTCCGCGGTCCGCTGGGAGCATTCATAGCCGCGTGGGGCGGACTGGCCATGGTCACCTCGGCTCCTTTTGATGATTGGTGGCACAACGCCTACGGGCTGGATGTAAAAATCCTCAGCCCGCCGCATGTGCTGCTGGCCATTGGCATCGCCGGGATTGTCTGGGGCGGCCTCATCCTCACCGTGGCGGAGATGAATCGCGCGGAAGGCGCTCGCAGAATTTACTTGCAGCGCATGATGCTGCTTTTGGGCGGGTTCGCTCTGCTGCACAGCATGGTCCCCCGGCTTGAGTACACCAGCAGGACTTTTCTTCACAGCGCCAGCGCTTACGCGTCGCTGGGCATTGGCGTGCTTCTGGTGCTGGAAGCGGGCGCCCGGGCAACTGGCCATCGCTGGGCCCGTACGATCATCGCCGGAATTTATTCGCTGTTCGTGCTGCTGATGCTTTGGATTTTGCCGCTGTTTCCGGCTACGCCCAAACTCGGGCCTGTGTACCAGCCCATCACGCACATGGTCCCGCTGCCGTTTCCCATCATGCTGATTGTTCCAGCATTCTTGCTTGATCTCATGTGGCCCAGGCTGAACCATTTCTCCCGATGGCAGCAGTCCATCATTGCCGGCGCGGTGTTCATGGCTGTTCTGATTGCGGTGGAGTGGCCCACGGCAACGTTCCTGAATTCCCCGGCCGCGCGAAACTGGTTTTTTGCTCCCAACAACTTTCCTTATTTCGCTCAGCCCGATTCTCCCAACGTCCGCTACATATTTCGCCAGACTGAAACTGTAGCGCAGTTCTGGAGCGGCATGACTGTCGCGTTCGTGTCCTCGATGATCAGTCTCTGGATCGGGATAGTGTTTGGCGAATGGCTGCGCAGAGTGAAGCGGTAGCGGATCCCATATATGACATTGGCTGCGAAATCTGATGGCTCTCACGCATTACGCATTGCGGGAGTCAGCTTTGCTCATCCGATAAAGCTGCTTGTTTTCACTCTCGTGCTCAGTTTCCCGCTCGCATCGTGGGCCCACGTCAACAGCCCGGATGTCTACTTTGATGGCTACGCCGGGAAGTACCATCTGCTGGTCACCATCACTCCGCCGCCGGTGGTGCCGGGAATCGCCGAAATTCAGATCCGCTGCGCAACCGCAGACGTGCAGCAAATCAAGGTGCTCCCTTTAAAGATGGTGGGCGTAGCTGCCGAACTTGCGCCCACGCCAGATGTAGCAGAGAGATCACAGAGTGACCCTCACGTCTTCCACGGCAAGCTGTGGATCATGACTCGTGGCTCGTGGAAGATACAGATTCAGGCGGAAGGAGCAAAGGGCGCGGGTGAATTGTTCGTACCGTTACCGGCTGTTTCCACCTACTCGGGCAAAATGCATGCGGCGCTGGGCGCGCTGCTGGCAGTGCTCGGATTCGTGCTGGTAGCGGGCATCGTGGGAATTGTGGGCGCTGCTGCTCGTGAAGCCAGCCTCCCTTCAGGCCATGAGCCTGCGGCAGAAGAAAGAAGACGCGGCTATCGCCGGGAAGCAATTGCGGTTGTGCTGGTGCTGGCCGCAATTGTGCTTGGCGATCGCTGGTGGCGCGCCGATGCCGCCACCAATGCGCGGCTCAATTACAAGGTACCGCATCTCACCGCGGAGTTGCGGAGGGGCAGCCTACTTGACCTGCGCCTCGCGAATCCCAATGTCTCTGAAGTAGACCGTTATGGCGTGGTCTCAGCCGACAAGCTGGTGCTCAATGATCTGGTTCCCGACCATGGCCATCTCATGCACCTCTTCCTGGTCCGCATGCCGGATATGCAGAGCTTCTGGCACTTGCATCCGCGCCAAACCAGCGAAGGAAATTTTGCAGTCGACCTGCCCGCCCTTGCCGCCGGCCACTACCAGATTTTTGCTGACATCGTTCATCACACCGGGTTCCCTGAAACCCAGGTGGGCGAAATTGATTTGCCGGCGCTCTCCGGCAGCGCTCTCTCTGGCGACGATGCCGGCGACCCGGATTTGGCTCCATCCGCCACAGTTAGCCAGCTCCGCAACGGCGACCGCATGGTATGGGAACACGACTCGTCTCCCATAAAAGCCAACGTGCCTGTCTGGTTTCGTTTTCGCGTTGAAGATAAAGATGGCCGGCCCGCCACTGGCATGGAAAACTACATGGGCATTGCCGGCCACGCCGCTTTCATCAGCACAGATGGCAAAGTTTTCGCGCACGTGCATCCAGCAGGCTCGGTTTCCATGGCAGCGGAAATGATGGCTGAAGGCGCGCAGCACGATATGAGCGCGATGCAAACAGCGCCGCCGGGCCCGGAAGTTACTTTTCCATACGGTTTCCCCCACGCAGGCGACTACCGCATCTTTGTGCAGATCAAGCGCGCAGGCAAAATTGAAACTGCCTCGTTCTCGGCTCACGTCAATTGAAAGCTGATCTTCTTTGAAGTTTCGCACTTTGTGATTCTTTTGCACGCAAGTAGATTTGCTGGATTTGCCTGTTCCTGAACCGCTCTGCGCCGTCCATTCTTCAGGCGTCGGCAGGTAATTACTTTAGTAATAACTTCTAATTCCCGTGCGAGATCAATGATCAGCACACTCAGGTTAGACTGTGCCTAACTCTTTAAACATTAGTACCTTCCTCTGCAATCTGAAGCCTGCGGAATAGCAGACCCGCGGCGCTCATGCTGGGAAGGCGTTTAGAGAAATGGGCTCGAAACAAATTCCTATTGATTCGCGCGGTCCGCATGTACGCGCATTTTGCGGCAACAATCCAGCGTGAATCGCTTGAACCCATAAGAAATCTTTCCCCGGTTGAAGTTAAAAATCAGCAAATAACGAAGGAGTACACAAGCAGATGAGACTGGTAAGCAAAGCTCTGTTCCTTGTGTTGGCGTCCGGCATGGTGCTGGCGCAGGCAAACCCGCCGGCAGCCCCGGCGGCCACCGCTTCAGTAAGTGATGAGTTGCAACAACTGCGCCAGGCCCTGGCTGAACAGCAGAAACTCATGCTTCATCAACAGCAGCAAATGGCGCAACAGCAGCAGCAGATGACGGAGCAGCAACAGAAGATTGATGCCCTCCAAAAAGCACTGGAAGCCAGAACATCTGCCACGCCGCACGTTGAAAACGCCAGCCTGAACACCACTAACAGCGCCAACGGTCCAGTCACGCAGAGTGACGTGGAAAAACCCAAAGAATCTCCGCTCTCCTTCCGCATCGGTGGCACGGAGTTCACCCCGGGCGGCTTTGTGGATTTTGAAAACGTCTTCCGCTCAACCAACACGGCGGGCAACATCACCACGCCGTTCGGCGGCATTCCGTTCAGCAATACGGTGGCGGGACATCTGACGGAATTCCGCACTACCGGCCAGTATTCACGTTACAACCTGAAGATCACGGGCCACTACGGTGAGAACAACGTAACCGGTTATATTGAAGGGGACTTCAACGGCAACGACGCGAACACCGTGTTTGTGACATCCAATCCCCACACCAACCGGCTGCGATTGTACTGGATGGATTTGAAACGCGGGAACTGGGAATTTTTAGGTGGGCAAAGCTGGGGCCTGCAGACGCCAAACCGTGTGGGCTTGTCGCCTGCGCCGTCTGACTTGGCCGTTACACTGAATGAAGACGCCAATGTCAATGTAGGCATTCCTTATACCAGGGCGGGATTGTTCCGCGTGGTCTATCACTTTAACGACAACTTCCAGTGGGGCCTGGAGATGCAGAATCCGGACCAGTTCGTGACCGGCGCTGTGATTATGCCTGCAGCTTTCAGTGCTCAATTGGGGTCACAACTGGACGGCGTGAATGGTAACAACGCAACCGGAATACCGAGCGCCTTTCCCGATCTGCATACCAAGTTTGCCTGGGACACGGACCACAATGGGAGACACTTCCACTTTGAAGCGGGAGGAATTCTCACTTCGGCCAAGATCACGGTACTGGCGCCGTCCAATACGCCAACGGCATCTTTCGTGCACAACACCGGTATTGGAGGGACCTTCCATGGCGCGTTCAACTATGAACTGCTGAAAGGGTTCCGCATTCTGGCGAACGGTATGTGGGGTACAGGTGCGGGCCGCTATATGATCGGTTTGGGTCCGCAGGTGGTGGTCGTACCAACCAATGGCCCAGGATCGACGTGCGCGATCGTGGGAACGGTGGCAACCGGCTGCAGTGCTGATGTATCGATGGTTCACGCGGGAGCGATGACGATCGGGTCGGAACTGCAGGCAGGCAAGAAGACGCAATTCGGCTTCTATTATGGCGGCAATTATTTCCAGCGGAATGCATTCCGGGACATAACATCCGCGCTGGCAACGCAACCCTTCATTGGATTTGGCGGATTGAACTCATCGAACAGCGCGAACCGCGCGATCCAGGAAGGAACGATTGACTGGACGCAGACGTTCTGGAAGAACCCGCAATACGGGGCAGTGCTGCTGGTTACTCAGGCGTCGTACCTGACCCGCGCGCCGTGGTTTGTCCCCGCAGGAGCGCCAAAGAACGCACACTTGACGATGGGCTATGTAAGCGTGAGATACGTACTGCCATAGTGATCCCTCGAAAACAACGCGCCGGCTGCAGACCGGCGCTTTTTTTTGCGCGAGATCTTCCTAGCAGGCATTTTGCGCCAATCCGCTCCGACGTTGCATGCAACCTCTGCCATCGCACTCTTCATTAGCCAATCTTTTGGTCATCATTAACGCAGCTTTGAAGCTGGATTTTACAAAACTCTACATTCCAAATCTCGTAATCCCGAGCAAGATCGGGTTACAAAAAATGGAAAGCGCTGTTCTCTTCGGCATTTCATGGACAAAAACATTTGAATATCAAACTGTCGATTTTTCCGCGCAGATTTTGCTCTTATTACTCCAGTGTTAAAAGTACAAGAACCAAGAGTTTTATTGACACTTCCGTGACTCTTGATGGTATAAATAACCGCCGCATTTTCTTACTTGTAGCGTACGTCTGTTGAATGCAGCCGGGCCCGAGCAAATCCGGACGAGGGTCCCGATACCATCTCGAATTTGCGATGAGTTGAGCGAGGAGACTTCGATGAAAAGCATCCGTACATTCTGCTTGCTTGTTCTGGCGTCGGGAATGGCGCTGGGCCAGGCGAGTCCGCCGAACAATTCGAATGTGGCAGACGATCTGAAAACCTTGCGCGAGGCCATTGCGGCGCAGCAGAAACAGATCGCTGACCAGCAGAAAAAGCTTGAAGAATTGCAGCAGCAGTTAGACTCAAGGGCCGCGGCAACCCCGCACGTGCAGAATGCCACCCTGACCACAACTGCGCCCGCCACCAACGTTTCCATGGTGCAATCGGACGTGGAAAAGCCCAAAGAGTCGCCGCTTTCAGTCCGCATCGGCGGCACTGAATTCACGCCCGGCGGCTTCGTGGATTTCACCAACATCTTCCGCACTACCAACGTGGGGAGCGCGGTTTCAACCGGTTTCAACGGAATCCCGTTCAGCAACACCCCTCAAGGGCAGATCACCGAATTCCGCTCCAGCGGCCAGTACTCGCGCTTCAATCTGAAAGTGACCGGCAAGTACGGTGAAAATAAACTGAACGGCTACATTGAAGCCGACTTCAACGGCAACGATGCCGCCAACGTGTTTGTCACCACCAACCCGCATACCTTCCGTCTCCGCCTGTTCTACTTGCAATTGCAGCGTC
>DATFDA010000030.1:0-16702 GCA_035252525.1 Candidatus Angelobacter sp.
ATGTTCTCAATCAACGCCCGCGTCACACGGTCATCAATCTCTGCCGCCGTACTCAACTCCACCGGATAGCGGATCACCACCTCAAGGCCGCCGGCCGTGATGTGCAGGTGGCTTTCCGGCGCGAACTCGCGGATACCCGCCGTGTTGAGCGCGCGCTCCATGCTGCGCCGCTGCAACTCCATCTTTTCCCGGTAGTCGCCGTAGACGTGATTCACCGCCTCCAGCAACCGCTTCTCGGCGGCGCGATAGTCGGTCTCCGGCCCCAGTGTAAGCGTGATCTCATGCCACAAAAAGCTGGTCCCCGGAATCTGCTTGAACAACCCTGCGTTAGCCTGGAAAACCACCGCATTGGAAAACACAACCACTCTTCCCGTTGGGCGAGGCGTGGCCCCACCCGTCACTTCCATCAAATGCAGCCGCACCAGTCCAATATCAACTACGTCCCCCGTAACTCCGGAAACCTGCACCCGGTCCCCCACGCGCACGCCGTACTTGCCCACCAGAAAAAAATATCCCGCAACCGAGAGGATCACGTTCTGCAAGGCAACCGCAATTCCTGCGGTGAGCAGCCCAGCGAACGTGGTGACCGCGCCGATCTCGCTGGCAAATGCCAGTCCGATCACAATGGCAATCACAATCCACAAAATGATTCGGCGCAGCAGCAAAAATTGATAGCGTCTGCGCGGCTCCGCGATATAGCGATAGATCGCCCGCCGCCAGATCTCAAAAAACCCCAGCACCACTCCCAGCACCACCGCCAGCAGGACCAGGCGCAACATCAGGTCCTTCATTTCTGCCTTGTACTCGCTGTCCACCGCATTCCGCCAGTTCGTCATGCTCCGCTTGTAGAGATCGAGCAGAATGTTCTGTTTGCCCAGCGGAAGCACGCCTGCGGCAAGCTGCTTGTACTCCTGCGTGAGTGATTGCAGGTCTTTTTGCTCCTGTAGAAGTCCCGCCGCGTCTGCGGAATCTGCCTGGGCCGCCAGGCTGTTTCCTTTTTGCGTGAGCTCTCGCACCTTGGCCAGCATCGGCGTGCGCAGCTCTTTTGACGTGTCAGCCAGTTGATCAGTGAGGCGGATGTTGTCTTCCAGCGAGGTCAGCTTGTGCCGCGTTGCAATAATGTCCTCAATCAAGGCCAGCATTCCTGTGGGCTCTTGCTTCCGTTCCCGCGCCGCCACAGCAAGATTGTTGCCGGTGTTGGTTTGCGCGGCATTGTCCGTGGTGGTTGCTTTGGGATTGGCTGAGGCCACCGGCACCGTTTTTGCCAGCTCATCAATCCGCGCGGAAAGACTTCCTCCTCCCGCTGCTCCGGAGGCTCCTGTAGCAAACTGCAGCATGCTGCGCAGAACATCGCGGCGCGCCTGAAACAGTTCAAGCTCGCTCTGCGTTTCCGCCATCAGCGCCTCCAGCTCTTTCCGCTTCTTGCCCGTCGCAGTGGCCAGCTTCTGGCGTTGCGTATCAATTTCCTGTTGCGACGTTTTCACCTGCTGGTCGGCTTTGTTCGCCGCATCGGCCAGCCGCTGGTATTGCGACCCCTGTCCTTCCTGGCCGGATGGGCTCGCGGGCGTCTCATTGTTCAAGGACTGGGCGCGAGCGCGCGCGAAATCAAACGACAGTCGCACCACCTGATCGGCAATCTGCCGGTTGTCGTTCAGAAACAACACATCGCTCGGCTCGGTGGCCAGTTGCTGCTGCACCGTGATTTGCCGGTACCACTCAATCGTCTGGTTGAGAAAAGGAATGATCTCGTCGCCGTTGGAAGCCGCGGCGTCGGAAGCTGCGGAGTTGTTTTGCGCCATCCCGGCAGCCATGGCCAGCGCCAGGAACGCGGCAACAAAGATGAATAGAAAAAGTATGCTTCTACGGTTTGAACGCATTCTCAAAATCAAGCCTTAATTGAAGCACGCGAGAGCAAAATCGTACAACCTGCGATTGGGGCTGTGACCCATATGCGCGACGAAACAAATCCGGACAAATAAAAATGGGTGTTCGTTGCTGAACACCCGTATCACTATTTTCCCTTGAATGAACTTGACGGAGACTTCGCTCCGCGAGTGAGTTACTTCTTCTTTTTCTTAGCAGCTTTTTTCTTCGTTGCCATTCGTGAAGTTCCTCCTTGGAAAATTTGAGTCCTCGTGGCCTGTTGCATGAGCAGCCTAAATCTTGAGTGCTTGCTGCTCTACACCCAAGATATTGCGGTACCGTCAACCCAATGTCAACAAAAAAATCTGCTTTTGTGAGCCATGCGATTTCCCGCCAATTAAAAACGCCGGCCGCTTTTTGGTGAGCAGCCGGCGGGCGAGGGAAGCAAAACTTAAAATGTGAACTTCAGGCCCCCCTGGAACTGCCTGGGATTGAAGACCGTTCGCGGCGTGCCAACCGCGTCGCTGGGGCCGGTGATGCCGTCGCCAAAGTGCCTGGGCACCAGTGGCGTGCCGCTCCGGTCAGGAAGGAAATCCGGCGCGCCATACACTGAGAACACTTCATCCACGTTGGTCTGGTTCAAGACATTGAAGGCGTCAAATGAAAGCGCCAGCCGCTTGCGCTCGCTGAGGTGGAACGTGCGCGAGAGACGCATGTCCACGGTCTTCAGCGTGTCTCCGCGATAGCTGTTCCGCGGCGAATTTCCCACCCGGTCCGTTACCGGGTTGCCGTCATTGTTTGCGTCAAAGCCCACAAACAACGTGAACGGACGCGCCGATTGCAGCGTGACAATGCTGCTCAACTCAAAGTAGCGCAACAGGCCGTGGTCCGGCGTATCAGCCACAAAGTTGGCAACAAAACGATGCCGCGCGTCCTGGTTGGAGTTTGCGCGCTCCAGGTTGCGCTGCGCATTTGATTGCGGCGTGCTCACGAAGGTCACGAACGTTCCGTCATCCAGCGTGTGTGACAGCGTGTAATTGGCGTTCAGCGTGAAATACTTGCTGGCCTTCTCGATCACCTGCAGCGTCGCGCCGTGATAAACGGAGTTGCCGGTGGAATCAGTGAAATAAAAGATTCCGTTCGTCCCGTTCGATCCTCCCGGCGGCGCAGGAATGTTGGGATCGTTGACGGCGAACGCGTAAATATCTTTACCCGTACCCACTTCCTGTCCCACCGGCGGGCCGACATTCAGGTCAATGGGGCGCACAAGATGGTGCCCGGCAACAAAGAGGTAGCCAAGCCCAATCGTGAGCCCGTTCGCAACCTGGCGATCAACTTCTAAACTCGCCTGCTCCGAGTACGGCGGAATCAGGTTGCGGTCCACCATGGTTCCACCCTGAACGAACAGCGAGTTGTTGGGGAACGCTCCGTTCGTGATCAGGTTTTCAAACGCTGACGCCAGCAGCGGCGGAGGCACCGTCCCCGGAGGCAGGGGCGAGCCCGGCGGCGGAGTCGGGCAGCCGTTCAGTACGCACGGCGTGGGCAGGAACATGCTGTTCAGCATCCACTGGCCCGTTGTCTGGTTATTGTTGGTGGGCAATCCGGCAATCACCGGCGGCCGCTGTTGCGAGGGCACAAAGAAGAATGTCAGGTTGTAGCGATCGTTAAAGATCCCATACCCTGCGCGGACAACGGTCTTTGCGTCCGGCGCCCACGCCAGTCCCACTCTGGGCTGGAATTCCTTGCGATACGGATTGACGAAGAATCCGAGCCCGGTCTCCCAGTCATACCGCAGGCCGTAGTTGATGGTCAGTCTCGGTGTGACCTTCCACTGGTCTTGCGCGAAGAAGCCGAAGTAACTGTGATTCAGGTTGAATGAGAAATCGCCAATCAATGAAGGCTGGAATGGATTCGCCCAGGTTGTCGGCAGAGATGGCGAAGCTGCATTCGGGTTGAACGGTCCTGGCCCAATAGGCGCTCCCCAGAAAAACGCTGCTAGGCATGGCGCAACCAGCCCTACCAGAGGCGGTGGGCAGGGATTGCTTCCCCATCCTGCTTTGCCCGATGCCAGCAGGTCATCCAGACTGGGGAAGATGATGCGTGACGGCGTGAAGCCCGGATTGATGACGAAATTTTGCACGTAGTTCACGTCCGCGCCGAACTTGGCGTAGTGCTTGCCGTGAATCATCGAGTAAGTATCTGAAAGCTGCGTGCGCTTTTCGTCGTAGCGATCAAACGCTCCAAAGTTGTGGCCAAACAGCAGCACGTTGGGAACATCAAGATTCGGCTGGCCCGTCACTCCGGGGAACCCGTAATTGCGCTGCGCCCACTGCAGCAGCACATCATTGTTGCGATTGGCTCCGAGCTGCGTGTCCCACGTACCTACAATGGCCTGATCGCGCAGCAATCCATTGCGCCCGCTGCTGGGCGCGCCGATGCCGCCTCCGTCCAGCGTCTCGCCCACCAGCATATTCAGGTCCGTGCCGTCCTGAATGCTGTAACGGGCAGCGAGATGATTTTTCTGGTTGAGCTGATAATCCAGCTTTACAAAGCCGTTGTCGATGTCCGCCGTCTTCTTCACGTTCAGGTCTTCCGGAGCAAGCCCAAAGCTCTGCTTCACCGCGTTGATCGCGGCCAGGTTCTGCACCAGAACGGCAGGATACGTTGGCGACTGTGCCCGCCGCTGGCCTTCATAGTTCACAAAGAAAAAAGTCTTGTCCTTCTGGATCGGCCCGCCAAGCGTGGCGCCAAACTGGTTTTGCCGAAGCACGTCGAAGCCTGGCAAAGTCAAAATCGATTTCGCGTTGATGTCGTTGTTCTCAATGTACTCATAGAGGGAACCGTGCAGGTCATTGGTGCCTGATTTGGTGACAATGTTCACAATGCCGCCGAGCGCGCGTCCGTACTCGGCGCCAAAACTGTTGTTCACCACGCGAAACTCGCTCACTGCTTCCTGGGATGGCGTAGCCCGTTGCGACCCCGTAACAGCCGCAATGTTGTCTGCGCCGTCCACGGTCACGCTGTTGCTCAAGTCGCGCTGCCCGCCAAAGGAGATGCGCGTCACCGAGGGATCAGTAAAAGTCGATTGCAGACTGATGCGGCCGGTGGTGACTCCTGGCGTGAGCAGGGCAAAGTCCGTGAACAGGCGTCCACTGATGGGCAGAGACTGGATCTGGTCTGTCTCAATCACCTGGCTGACTTCCGTGCGGGTCGGCTCAATAACCGGCGCTTCCGTGCTGACGGTCACTTCTTCCGCCGCCGAGGCCACTTTAAGCGTTATCTCACGGGTGGCCACCTGGCCCACGCTCAGCGTGACTCCCTTCTCAGTAAACTTCCCAAATCCTTTTGACTCCACCGTCAAGTCGTAATTCCCCGGAGGAAGATTGGTAAGAATGTAGAATCCCGTGTTCCCGGAATTGGCGGTGTAGACGTGGTTGGTATCCAGGTTGCGCAGGCTGACTGCGGCCTTCACGATCACGCTTCCTGTCTGGTCGCGGACGGTTCCGTTCAACTGGGCGTTAGCGGCGCTTACCTGGCCGGCTGCGGGGAAAGTCGCGGCAAGCACGAACAGGGAGACAAGGAAGGCGGCGCACACTCGAAGCTTCATGGTTTCCTCCGGGGTGGAAGGAAGTCTTTCGAACGTTCGTTCGCTCTGTTCCGATAACACTGGAGAGCGGGCAAAACGGAAGGCTTTCGATCCGCCGGAATTCTCCATGCCCCGCAGGAACAAGTCAAGAGCATTTTAACGTCAAAATTATCGGTCTGCGAGAAGCCTTGCGACTCTCACGGGTTTTTGATGACCAGAGTAGGCTGGTCGTACAACTGGATACGCATCGTGAGTGACTTGCGCCCGTCAAATGCCTTCTGGTCTACCGGATAAGAGAAAATAGCCACTCCCGTATAGCCCGTCTTGGGTGGGATCTTCAGCTCTTCGCGCAAGGGATCGGCGCTGGCCTGCTGCAGGACAGGGAAGGCCTTCATGTAAGTTGCGGCATCTCCGGAAGGAGCAGCGTGGTCCGTGAGTTTTTTCCCGTCGGCCGTTTCCAGATCAAGATCAATGTTCCTGATCCAAAGCTGCTTGTCGACTACATTATTGAGTTTCACCTGCACCGCCACCATGGTATTGCCCTGCTGGTCCGCCGACACCACCTTGGTCATGGATCCGCTCATCACCGGCTGTTGCCGGTTCGTGAATGCCACCACCGCAATAATCACAGCCACGGCAGCCGCGGCAATCACCACCGGAACCACAGGCGGCAATGTCCATTTGGCGCGATCAAATTCTTCCGTAATAGGAACATGCCCCGGCGCGTATTGCGGCGCGGGAGCGGATGCTTGCTGGCCTGTATTCGGCGGCTGCGGGGGATTGGTGTTTTCAGGCATGGCGGCAGTTTCCTCTTGCGTGAGAAGAATACTCTTGTGAGATGCCGGACGGCCAGCAGGTGCTGTTTCCGCGTCAGACGGTGGCCAGCACCGCCTTGCCCCGGCGCATGGCTCTGGCGAACTCAGCCGTCGGCAGAGTGTTCAGTATATCTGCCCGCGTAAGCCAGGCACGGCGAAGCTGCAACACTCCAAAGCGGATCTTTTCCATGTGTGACGTGTGATGAGCGTCAGTATTGATGACAAACTTCACCCCCTTGGCCCGCGCCATGCGCAGGTGCAGATCACGCAAATCCAGCCGGTCAGGATAGGCATTGTGCTCCATTGCCACTCCCGCCTTCGCCGCGGCGGCAAACACCTTGTCACAATCAAAGTTGTAGCCCTCGCGCCGCAGCAATATCCTGCCAGTCGGATGCCCGATGATGGAGGTATGCGGATTTTCGATGGCGCGCAGCAGCCGGTCCGTCATCTGCGCCGAATCCTGGTTGAAGTGGGAATGGACGCTGGCAATCACCAGGTCCATCTGCTCCAGCACAGAATCAGAAAGGTCCAGCTCGCCTTCCGCCAGAATGTCCACCTCAATCCCGGCAAAAATCCTGATGCCTTCAATTTGCTCGCCAACTTTGCGGATGCGCCTGATGTGCTCCTCGGCCCGCTTGTCATCAAGTCCGTTGGCGAAGGCCAGGTTCTTGGAATGGTCGGTAATGGCCATGTATTTATAACCGCGCTCGCGGGCCGCCAGAGCCATTTCCTCAATCGTGCATTTGCCGTCCGTTTCCACCGTGTGCATGTGGACGTCGCCCTGAATATCGGCCTCCGTAATCAATTGGGGAAGCGTGTGCTTTTCCGCGGCTTCAATTTCCCCGTTGTTCTCGCGCAGCTCGGGCGGTATCCAGTCCAGCCCCAGTGTTTTATAGATCTCTTCTTCGGTTTTTCCCGCCACGCGCTTCTCATCTTCCATGCGCACCAGGCCGTATTCGTTCAGCGTATAGCCCATTTTCAGGGAGCGCTGGCGCAGAGATACATTGTGGTTCTTTGATCCGGTAAAGTATTGCAACGCGGCGCCAAAAGATTCGGGAGGCAGAAGGCGAACGTCCACCTGCATCCCGCTGCGCAGTTTCACGCTGACCTTGTTCTCTCCCTTGGCCAGCACTTCCATGATGCCGGGAAAGTTCAGGATCTGGTCTATCACCTTGTTCCGTTGCGCTTCGCTGCTGCAACAATTCCCGGTAACCAGCAGATCAAGGTCGCCCACCGTTTCCCGCCCGCGACGCAATGAGCCGGCCGGCGTAACTTTGTCCACTCCGGGCAGACGCTCCAAAAGGCCAATCATCTTGCGGGCGATCTCATCGGCCGCATCAAGATGGAAGCGGCCCGTAATCTGCCGATAGCTCTCAATTGATTTCAGGATTTTCTGTTCAGATTTCTCGCTCAACCGTGGCAGCGTGCGCAGCTTGCCTTCCTGCGCCAGCTTGGCCACTCCTTCCACATCGCACACCTGGAATGCATCCCAGATAAGGGCGATGGTCTTGGGTCCTAATCCTGAAATCTTGAGCAGGTCCAGCATGGAAGGCCGGTATTTCTGGAGCATCTGCTCATGCATGGCCAGCTTGCCTTCAGTAAAGATTTCCCGAATGTTGGCCGCCATGCCTTTGCCTATTCCGGGAATGGCCAGCAGCGCCTTCTGGTCCTGATAAATTTCTGCGAGCGGCTGGTCCAGGGACTCAACGGCCTCGGCGGCCCGCCGGTAGGACCGGATGCGGAAGGGGTCTTCCGCCGCAACTTCCATTAAATCAGCAGTTTCATAAAGGATGTTGGCAATCGCTTTGTTGTCAGTGGGAGTGGCCACAGCTCAGATTCTAACGCAGCCACACACCCGCTGCGGTTGCCTTAAGCTGCGCCGTCCGCCCAGTCCACGTATAATTGAGATTAGCTGGATTTCTATTGTTTTTGCAGGTTTTTCATTGATGACTCGACGCCATCATTCTTTATCTTATTTGCTGTGTTTGCTCGGACTCGCGGTCGCTTGTCTCTGGCTGGGTCTGCTCTCTCGCGCCGAGGTCAGGAACGCCCCCGCTCCTTCTGAACCATCCACTGCTTCAGCGCAGTCGTCTTCCTCCACGCCAAGCCAGGCTGGCCCGAATTCCAACTCCTTTGTAATGGATGGAGGCGCCGGACCGTGCGCAATCGATCTTAACGTCATCGATTCCGCCGGCAAGCCCGTTTCTACAGCTCTCATCAGCGTCCACGTAGCCTACGGCTTTGGAGGATTTCACAAGCTCGATATGAGTGTTTATTCCAGCCCGGAAGGGAAGGCCCGCTTCACCGGCATTCCGGCCAAACCCAAAAATGCTCCCATTGAATTTTATGGCAAAAAAGACAAGCTCATGGGCATGGCCAGCATGAATCCCGTTACCGAGTGCCAGGCCAAACATGACCTTGTACTGGACCTCCCCAAGCCACAGCAAAAATAAAAACCGGCATCGCAGGGATGCCGGCTCCAACCCTCTTGCTTGTAGTTCCTTCCTAATTCGCGTATGTGATCTTCATGTTGTCAACAAAGACCTTGAAGGGCGTAGGAGTGCCGTTCAGGTCCAGTTGGAAAGCATTGGTGAATTCGTTGCTCGCTGTGGTGGCCGTGGCCGCGTGCTTGATACTCAGCACGTGCCTGACGCCATCCACAGTGATCGCGTCATGATAGGTGGTATGAGTGCCCGGATCGTTGTGATACTCCGTCACAATATGGTGCCATGTGCCAGGAGAGAATCGCGTTAGCGGAACGCCGGTGGACTCCCATCTTTTCAGCGTGTAATTGAACACCCGCCATTGGTTCCCCGGATACAGCGCCTGCCAGCCAAAGTTGTAGACGTATCCGTTGAGCCTCTGCTGCACTTCAAACTCAATCGCCTGCGGAGCATTTTCCAATCCCGCGGGTATATAGAGATCGAACTCATAGCGCAGTGATTTGAATGCCTTGCTCAATGCCTGATGGCGGTAATACCAGTATGCGTTTGCATACGGGAAGTTGCCGCCAATGTTGAATTCGGCTGAGCTGCCGCTGAGCGTGGGATAACTGATGCCACGGACCATGGAATACGTCGCCACCGCTCCGGAACCGCCGGTATTGCCGCAAGCTCCGCAGGTAAGCCACCCGGTCCATTGCTGCACTTCATTCAGCACCGTGCTCGGACTTGGTGTAGGGGTTGGGCTGGGCGTGGGACTGGCCGTACCCACCTTGATTGTCTCAGCAGTCTTGAAAACCGCTCCGGTTGAATCCCAGGCTTGCACCACAAGACTGTGCGTACCGGCGGAGGCGGAAACGTAAGTGCTGATCTGCGCCACGTTCACGTGATAGACGCTTACACCGTCCAGGTAAATCCGCATCGCGGTAATGGGATGTGTGGATTTGGCGGAAGCTGCCACGTGGAACGGCGATCCCACAGTTGTTCCCGCGCCGGGAGATGTAACCGTCACTTGCGCTCCCGCAACTGCTGCAAAAAAACAAGCCGTGATCAAAGATGCGATCAGGCGGCCCGTAAATGCCTTCTGTTTTGTGCTCTCCCGCAGCCGCGTAAAAAGCGGCGGCGCCGACCGGCTGAAATGAATGTGTGAAACCAGCGACAAGAGTTTCTCCCTGTGGTTGTATTCGCTTCTCTGAACTCCCGCTTGTCCTCACGAAACACACGCCTGCAAACCGGTGCGAAACGGAGAAGGGGACTTTGTGCTTGAGTTCAAAAAGATTTCGGGAATCTTGCCCTGAGTCGCTCTTAACCACAATGGGCTAAAGCGCTAAGTAGATGGTGGGTTAAGACTCTTACACTAAGGCACTGTCCTTTTGCCAGACCTGCTGATGGCCAAAATCCAGAGTAGATGATCCAGTGTAGATGAAGCTGAGACGCAGTTCAATCCAGAGTAGATGAAGCTGAACCGCATTGTAATCCAGAGTAGATGAACAACGCGCTGTTTTTAAGGTCTATTGCCTAACTGTGAGTGGCAGGACCTCATTTGCCACCGTTGTGTGGGAATCTTTTAATCTGCGAATTACGGTGACAGGTCTATCGTGTCCGCGCCATACCTCCGTTAGCCTTTGCACACCCCTCGTCGTAAGTAGCCGAAGGTGAGATTCCCCCTATCAGGAGCTGTTTTTGTGAGAAAGATTTGCTTTCTGCTTTCTCTGTGGACCCTGACTGCACTGGCTGGCGCGCAGGTTCCCCAATCAAGTCACGTAGTGGTTGTTGTAGAAGAAAACCACGGTTATTCCAGCGTTATGGGCAGCACCTCCATGCCCTATTTCAACGGCCTGGCTTCGCAGAATGTGCTGTTTACACAGTATTACGCCAACACTCATCCCTCCATCGGAAACTATTTCATGATGACGACGGGAGAGATCATCACCAATAGTGACGGTTACACAGGCACAGTCACAGCGGACAATATTGTCCGCCATATGCTTTCTTCGGGAAAAACCTGGAAGAGCTATGCAGAGAGCCTGCCCTCGGTTGGCTACATTGGCGGCGATACAGGAGCGTACGTCCGCCATCACAACCCTTTGACTTATTTCTCTGATGTGGTCAACAGCAGCGTGGAGAAGCTGAACCTGGTCCCGTTTACCCAGTTTGCAACCGACCTTAACAACAGCCAGCTCCCCGATTTCGCTTTCGTCGTGCCCAACCTGAATGACGATGCCCATAACGGGACCTTGAGCCAGGCAGACAATTGGCTGAAAACCAACATCGGTCCACTCCTGAGCAATGCCGCTTTCCAGAAGGATGGTCTATTGATTGTGGTTTTTGATGAAGGAGCCAGCACTGACACTACTCATGGTGGCGGACACATCGCCGTTCTGATGGCGGGGCCGGCCGTAAAGAAGCAATTCAAATCCACCACGCTGTATCAGCACCAAAGCCTTTTACGTACAGTAATGTCCGCACTCGGAATGAGTTCCTTCCCCGGCGCTGCCGCCACAGCCGCCAGCATGACAGATGCATTCACGGCAAGTCCAACGCCCTCGCCAACTCCAACGCCGAGCCCGAGCCCAACTCCGAGTCCAAGTCCCACACCGTCGCCCACTCCGACTCCCAATCCGTCCGGATGCACACCCGCAATCACAGGAGTTACGGTGTGTTCTCCGGCTGCTGGCAGCACCGTGAGCTCCCCCGTGCGATTCACTGCGGCAGCCAAGTCAAGCCTGCCGATTACGGCAATGCGGATTTACATCGATAGTGTGTCTGCCTATTTTACCCGCGCAGCCAGTCTGGATGTGAGCCTGGCCGTCAGTACGGGCACACACAAAGTGGTTGTTCAAGCGTGGAATTCCGGAGGATCGGTTTTCAAAACGCCGTTGACCATCACCGTAGGGACCTCCACAGCCGCATGTACTCCAGACGCCACAGGAGTCACCGTTTGCACCCCTACTGCGGGTTCCACCGGCGCATCTCCTGTGCATGTGACCGCTGCAGCCAAGTCATCTCTGGGCCGCATTACGGCCATGCGAGTCTACGTTGACAGCGTCTCCATGTACCTGACTAACGCAGCCAGCCTGGATACCTCAGTCAGTATGTCTTCTGGCTCTCACAATATGGTTGTACAGGCATGGGACTCAAGCGGCGCCGTTTACAAGAACGCGCGAAGTATCACCGTCCCCTGATTCTCACTATCGGCTGAGGGCTCTCGCTTGCAGGAGGGGCCCTCGGCCGACCTCTTCCGCTTATCGAAATCTGGCCGGCCTCTTGGGAATTTCCACTCTCGCCCCAAGGCAATCGGAACCGTCTTCTCCCACCAGCTTCTACTTCTTGTGACGGCGCACCTTGCCTCATCAACTACGGGGCAACCTGCTGACCCTAAAACTGTTCTCTCATTCAGTAGCTAATACCTGCGCAGTACTGCGCCCATGACTCAGTTCTGGTCAACCCGATCGGCATTCTGGTTGTTGTATTTTGCAGTCAGCTTCGGCTTCTGGCTTCTGTTCGTCAACAACACGCATGCGCACGAACTCTGGCTGGCTGCAGCGGCTTCAGTCATTACCGCATCCGCTGCGGAGATCGTCCGGGCGCTGCCGTTCGCAGATTTTCGTCCCCGGCTGTTCTGGCTGCTCCAGGCATGGCGCGAACCCTGGTACATCCTGGAAGGATGCGCCACCATTTTTTGGGTCTTCATCAAGCATTTTTTCAGCCCCGAGCCCAGCGTGTTAAGGGAAGTGGTCTTTGATCCGGGTGGTTCAGACCCGGCCTCAGCCGCTCGCCGCGCGCTTGCCATTGCGTATACAACAACTCCTCCGAATTTCGTCGTGCTCGGAATTGATCTGGATAAGCGTGTGATGCTGGTGCATCAGGTCAGCGAAACCGAGACGCCCGCCATGACATGTAACCTGGGAGCAAAGTCATGAACCCCTGGCTGATTTCGGCGCTGGCACTCATCTTTGCTCTTGTTCCGGCTGCAATCGTCGCCTTTCATGGCGATCCCATGGACCGCATGGTAGGGCTGGAATTTGCTTCCATCATTACCACGCTTGCACTCATGCTGCTGGCCCACGGCTTCCAGCGCTTCCCCTTCTATGACATCGCGCTTGCGGCCGCCCTGCTTTCCTTTGGCGGAGGGCTGGTGTTCATACGTTTTCTCGAAAGGTGGTTGTAAATGCCGGACTGGGACGGGTCTGCATGAGCAAAACTCAAATTCTGATTGATGTGCTCCTCGCCATTGGCGTGATCTCCATATTGATTTCCTCAATCGCCATGCTGGTCATGAAAGACCTTTATGAAAGGCTGCACTATCTCTCCCCGCCGGCGACCATATCCGTGATCTGTTTCACGGCTGCAGTTGTCATAGACAAACGCCTCTCCCAGGCTGGCATCAAAGCCCTGCTGATCATGTTTGTACTTTTGGTGATGAATGCAGTTCTCACCCACGCTACTGCGCGGGCGGCACGCATCCGCCAGTTCGGGCGATGGGTGGCCGACGCTACCGAAGTCCGGGGCCCCAATGACGCCAGCACTGCCGGGCTCAACTCTCGCCCGCTGGTGGACAGCGCGGAGGAGCAGCCATGATCGTACTTCAGGCAGGGATTTTGCTGTTTGTCGGCGTCATAGGAACAGCAGTTGTCTTCACGCGCAACCCACTCAACCAGGTGATCGGCCTTACATTTTATGGCCTGTTGATGGCGTTGATGTTTTTCATCTTTCAGGCCCCGGACGTCGCTTTTTCCCAGATTGTAATCGGAGCAGTAGTTCTGCCGCTCATGGTGCTGCTCACGCTGGCCAAGCTGAAGGTAAAGGAGCAAAGGAGGAAATGAACTACCAGGCGCGTACGGCCTTGTTTATTGTGAGTGGCCTGGGTTTCCTCTGCTTCTACATCTGGGGCCTGCACGGGCTGCCCGGATTGGGGCACTATCCAGGACCATACGGAAATTTGATCAATTCGCTCACCGTTTATGAACGCCATGCCACGGATGCTGTAACCGCCGTCAACTTTGATTATCGCGGCTTTGACACCCTGGGCGAGGAGTTCATCCTTTTTGCCTCAGTCATGGGCGCAAACCTGCTGTTGCGCAAACAGAAAGATGATAGAGAGGAAGATCCGCCGCTGGACCGTGCACAAGATCGTGTTGTTCCTCCCACAAGCGACGCAATTCGTGTTACTGGTCTGGCTCTGGTGCTGCCCATCGTCGTGTTCGGGCTCTATACCATCAGCCACGGCCAGCTTACTCCCGGAGGCGGCTTCCAGGGAGGCGTGATTCTGGCTAGCATGCCGCTGATCATCTATCTGTGCGGCGACTACAAAGCTTTTGATCAGGTCACGTCTCACGTTCTGTCTGAGGTCACGGAAGCTGTTGGAGCAGGCGGATACGCCATTGCCGGGCTGATCTCAATTGTGTTTGGATTGAACTATCTCACCAACTTTATCCCGCTCGGCCAAACCGGGGATGTACTGTCCAGCGGCACAATCCTCCTGATCAGCGTGCTCACTGGCCTTGAGGTCGCGGGTGGATTGGTGGTGCTGATGATTGCATTCTTCCGCCAGACTCTGGTTTATCGCAAAGCAGATGATGAAAGCAGGGAACAAGATGAGCCAAGCCGTCAGTGAATTTCTCCGCATGCTTCCTTTTCTTGTAGCAGCATGGCTGTTTGTGGTGGGCCTGTACGGAATTGTGACCAGCCGCCATCTGGTGCATCTGATCATGTGCCTGGTGGTTGTACAGACTTCCACGTACCTTCTTCTGCTCGGAGTTGGATACAAGATCGGGGCCGCGGCGCCAATTTTCGCTGATATTCCAGTGGGTACGCCTGCAGTTGATCCGGTAACTCACGCTCTCATGCTCACCGATATTGTGGTAGAAGCCACGGTGATGGCGCTTCTTCTGGCGCTGGCCATTCAGGCAGAGGAGCGAGCCGGCTCGGTTGATCCGGAACAGTTGCGGATTATGCGCGGATGAATCATTTTCTTCCAGCCAGTCCCGTTGCAGTGCCGCTTTCCATTGCCGCCCTGCTGGCGGCGGTGAACCAGCACATCCCACGCCGCCTGGCCGATGCTCTGGCCATGGCGGCTTCGTTGTGGTCTGTGATTGCCTGCCTTTGGTTGCTGATGAAGAGCAGCCACGGTCTCATCGTCTATTGGATGGGCGGCTGGGAGCCGAGAAACGGAGCAGCCATCGGCATCTCTTTCACAATTGATCCCTTGGGCGCAGGCGCTGCCGCGTTCGCATCGTCTCTGGTTCTGGTCGCGCTCGTGTTCTCCGCCCACTACTTTGATTCCGTCGGCACAATCTTTCATGTCCTCATGCTCGCTTTTCTCGGGGCGATGTGCGGGTTTTCCCTGACTGGCGACATATTCAACCTGTTCGTCTTCTTCGAATTGATGAGCGCCGCCGCATTCGCGCTTTGTGGTTACAAAACTGAGGAAAGCGGCCCTATTCAGGGCGCGCTCAACTTCGCAGTTACCAATACCATCGGGGCCTTCATGGCCCTCAGCGGCATTGGCTTACTGTATGGCCGTACCGGAGCGCTGAACATGGCCCAGATTGGAAAATCGCTGGGCCAGACTCATGACGGCCTGGTGGTTGCTGCTTTCGTCATGATTACCTGCGGGTTTCTGGTGAAGGCGGCCCTGGTGCCTTTCCATTTCTGGCTGGCGGATGCGCACGCTGTCGCGCCGACTCCCGTGTGCGTACTTTTCTCCGGCATCATGGTGGAACTGGGCCTCTACGCCGTTGCGCGTGTCTATTGGACAATGTTTCATGGCGCGCTCGCCCAGTTTGAAGCTCAGACCCGTGCCATCTTTGTTTCGCTGGGAGTGCTTACTGCCATTGTGGGTGCGCTCATGTCATTCGCCCAGCGTCACATCAAGCGCCTGCTGGCGTATTCCACCATCAGCCATACGGGCCTCATGCTGGTCGCGTTTGCCATGCTGGCGCACGGCGCGTTAGCGGGACTGGCGCTTTATGTACTGGGACACGGTCTGCTCAAAGGAGCTCTTTTTCTTTCCGCCGGCATATTGCTTCACCACCTTGGGAGCATTGACGAGCTGAACCTGCGTGGAAAAGGCCGTGAAGCCATACGAGCGTCGGGTCTTATGCTGTTTCTTGCGCTCGGCTTATCCGGCGTACCTCCCTACGGTACTTTCCTGGGAGAAGCGCTGATTGATTCAGCCGCGGAGAAACTGCACTACTCCTGGATCTCATACATTTTCATGTTCGCGGGAATCGTCACAGCCGCAGCCGTTTTGCGGGTTGCAGGGCGTATCTACTTCGGCTGGGGACAAGACTTGGACCGGTCCCAACAGGACGAAGGAGAAACAGATGAAGGCCGCGAGACCAGCGGCGGCAAGGAGGTCCCGGCCACCATGTTTGTTCCCACTTTAGTGCTGCTCCTGCTTGGTCTGGGAATGTCTTTCATTCCGGGATTGCGCGTCAAAACACAAGCCGCGGCCATGGAATTCATGGACCAGGGCGCTTACCAGCAGCAGGTGCTTGAGCACGCAGCCCCTCCCGCCTATGTGCCGCACGCGGAAGAATCTCTGCTGCCCGGCATCGTCCGGGGAATCGTGAGCACGTTGCTGGCATTGATAGTGGCAGGTCTCGTGCTGTTGCCGCATCCATTGCGGCGCGGTATCGAAGGCTTCAGCGGCGGAGTCAGCTTTGTTCTGCGGCCCTTACGTATTCTTCACAGCGGGCACATGGGAGACTACGTCGCTTGGTTGACGGCCGGAGTGGCAGCGATTGGAGGCCTCTTCGCCTACTTCATTCATTGAGGCCCACGCTCATCACGCTGCTTTGCTTACTATCTGTGCAGATTGTTCCACTTCAATCGCCTGGCGGAAATAGTCTATCGAGAGCTTCAGGCCTTGTTCCAGGTTGATCTTCGGCTCCCAGTCCAGCAAAGCGCGGGCCTTGCTTATGTCAGGACGGCGTTGCTTGGGATCGTCTTGCGGCAGTGGTTCGTAAGCAATCTTGCTCTTCGATCTTGTG
>DATFDA010000031.1:0-11005 GCA_035252525.1 Candidatus Angelobacter sp.
CCGGCAGGTCCGGCTTGATCTGGACAATGTGGATTTCTACATGGTTACGGACTTGCTGGGCAAAATGACAAAGACATTCTGGGCCCCGGTATCGAACAAAGAAGCCATTGTGGCCAATAACACCCAGGACATGCGTACAGCGTACGAGCGCATGGCGGTGCGGACGTTCTACGTTGCCAACGTGACTGGCCAGACTGACTTGACCGATCTGGCCAACATGATGCGGGTGATCTTTGACATGAAGTTTGTCAGCGTGGATGCCGGTCACAGCACAATCACCGTGCGCGCACCAAAAGATCAGGTGGAAGCTGTGGCCAGCTTCATTGATAACGTTATGGATGCGAAGCCGGAGATGATGCTGGTGGTGAACGAATATGAGTTCGATGCCGACAATCTCCGGAACTACGGACTGAATCTGCCCACCGACTTTACGGTTTTCAATATCCCGTCAGAAATCCGGCGCGTGTTGGGGAGCGATGCGCAGGGAGTGATTGATCAGCTCAACCAGAATGGGACGATTGATCCAAGCAAGATTCCTACCAGCACGCTTTCCAACCTGCAAGGCTCGCCACTGTTGCTGCCGTTTGTGTTTTTTGGAAAAGGCCTGGGGCTGACCGGCATTGTTGTACCTTCCATCAGCGGTCAGCTTGCATCCACGAAATCATTTTCATCGAATCTTGAGCACGTGAACCTGCGCGCGATTGACGCCGAGCCTGCCACGGTGCGAGTGGGAACAAAGTTTCCCGTGGTCACGGCAAACTTTAATGCGGTTACAGTGGGAACCTCAGGCATTTCAAACTTGGGAGTTACGCCGCAATTCCAGTATGTTGACCTGGGATTGACGCTCAAAGTAACTCCGCATTACGAAAGCGCCGGAGATATCAAGCTGGACCTGGAACTTGAAGTCCAGGGGTTGGGCGCCCAGAGCTTCAACGGCATCCCAGAGATTACCAACCGCAGCTTTAAGGGAAACATAACTGCGCGCGAAGGAGAGCCTTCAGTGATAGGAGGCTCGGTCACTGACCAGGAGCTGCGTTCCACGCAAGGTTATCCGGGTATCAGCCAGTTGCCTCTTCTGAGCAGCATCATGAACACGCACTCCGCAGACCGCTCACATAACGAGATTCTGTTTGTGGTAACGCCCTATGTTGTACGCAAGCCCTTTCACGACCACGGAGCGAGCGCGCTGTGGAGCGTCAAGTAGCCAGCCCGAAATCATTTTCCTGCGTGATCAATTTCAAACTGCACCAGGTTTTTTAGCTGATCGTAAGGAATATCGCCAATTCCAAGCACCCGGCGACCATTGATGAACACGGTTGGGGTCTGGTTTATGTCCAGCGATTTGCCAAATTGCAGTGACTTGTTCACGCGCGCCTCCGTTTCCGGCGTAACGGCACAGGAAGCAATCTTTGTGGCATCAAGACCGGAGGCAGTGGCCAATTCTTTCAGCTTGTCGTCTGCGGTGGCGGCTGCGATGCTCCCCTGGTTTTCAAAGATGGAATCAACGTACTTCCAAAAAGCAGCTTTGTCATGCTGAGCGGCGCAGTCCGCATATTCGGCGGCCTTGAGCGCCCAAGGATGTATTGTCGCGGGCAATGGGAACTGCTGAAACGTAAGCTGAACCTGGGGAAAGTCCGTAACCAGCTTGTCCAAAATGGGAGCGGCTTTTTTGCAGTGCGGGCACTCAAGATCACTGAATTCCACAATTTCAATCACAGGCTTGGCCGCGCCCTGAGTCGGCCCATCAGCAGCTTTCAACTTTTCCCGGGCAGGAGCGAAAGGATTTGGACCAAAGGGGATGATTTCGCCCGCGACTGCGTATTGCCGGTCGGGAGAAACATAGAGATGAACTGGATTCTGCTTGTTCATCGAGACCAGCACATCCACCAGGCCCGGAATGGCAGCAGGCTTGATGTCATAGATTGTCCATGAGATCGCCGGGTCATAGCCGAAGGTGCGCTTCAGACCGGTATCAATTTCTTCCTTGCTGGGCAGCAAAACGGGCGGAGTCGTGTTTGTAGCCGCCGGTGTTTTGGCTGAAGAGGATTTCGCCGGCTTGGTTGAAGCAGTCTTCTTTGTCCCGCTGCTCTGCGCGATTGCAAACGCCGGCAACAGGGCGATAAGCAGAAATAATTTCGTTGTCGCATGAATCATCATTTTTCCCTAACTACTCACTTCCGTGCATGAATCTTGAAACCGGCAAAGCCGGAAAACTCCATGATCCCGGAGAAGGGTACCAATCTAGATCTCCGATTTCTGCGCGATGGGGAAACGCCGGCCAAATCCAAATGCTTTTGGCGTGATCTTGATCCCCGGCGCAGCCTGCTGGCGCTTGTATTCACTGCGCTCAATCATGCGAATGACATCGCGCACCACCTTGATGTCATATCCCCGCTCGGCGGCAATCTGCTCTGCCGTGCGGTAATCCTCTACGTAATCTTCCAGGATGTTGTCCAGAATCTCGTATGGCGGCAGTGTATCACTGTCCTTCTGTCCCGGCCTGAGTTCCGCCGAAGGAGGCTTTGTCAAAGTGGATTCTGGAATTACCGGCTTGCGCGAGTTCACATACTCGCTCAAGCGATAGACCATGGTTTTGGGTACATCAGAAATCACACCAAGGCCCCCAACCATATCCCCATAGAGCGTGCAATAACCCACAGCTACCTCAGACTTGTTGCCTGTCGTCAGCACCAGATGGCCGAATTTGTTGGAATAAGCCATCAAGAGGTTGCCGCGAATGCGAGACTGAATGTTCTCTTCCGTAACGTCTTCGCGCATGTCCTTGAACAAAGAGGCCAGAGCGCCTCGGTAACAATCGAAGATTTCGCCAATGGGCACAACCTCAAAGCGAATGCCCAGATTGCAGGCCAGGTCGCGCGCATCTTTGATGCTGTGCTCAGAAGAATACTGGCTGGGCAGGGCGATTCCAGTCACGTTTTCTTTGCCCAGAGCGTCTACCGCGATAGCGGCAGTAAGCGCTGAATCGATTCCGCCGCTGAGGCCGATGACCGCCTGCTTGAAGCCGCACTTGCGAACGTAATCGCGCGTGCCCAGAACCAGCGCCGCATAAGCGCTCGGCTCACCTCGTTCAGTTTGTGAGTGAATGTCTCCCCTGAGCGTTTCAGTATCGAAGAACGCTAAATCCTCCTCAAAAGACCTGGCCTGCGTAACAATCTTTCCGTCAGCCGCAATGACCATGCTGGAACCGTCAAAAACCAGGCTGTCATTTCCGCCAACCTGGTTTACGAACACCACGGGAACCTTGTTGTCGCAGGCGACGGTCCGCAGCATGTTGTACCTGAGTTCGCGCTTGCCTACGTGGAACGGCGATGCGGAAATGTTCACCACCAGATTGGCGCCGGCACGCAGCAGCTCATCCACCGGATCAACGCTGTAGAGCCGGCGATGCCAGAAATGCTTGTCGTTCCACGCGTCCTCACAGATGGTGAGGGCCAACTGCTTTCCGCAATAAGGCAGCACCTTCTGAGACGAGGCAGGATCAAAATAGCGCAGTTCGTCGAACACATCATAAGTGGGCAACAGCATCTTGGACTGGACAAACTGCAATTTGCCCTCACGCAGCACCGCAGCGGAGTTCATCACAGACCTGCCTGTCTCCACCGCAGCAGGAGAGACGAAGCCGGTGATAATGGTGATCTCAGGGACGGCTTCTGCAATTTCTTTTACTGCCTGCTGGCTGCGCGCCACGAATGCGGGTTTCTCAAGCAGGTCACGAGGAGGATAGCCGCAAACTGCCAGCTCAGAAAAAACAACCATGTGTGCGCCGGCAGCGTGCGCATTTCGGGCGAATTCTACAATCTTCCTGGAATTGCCGGTGAAATCACCTATGGTGGGGTTGATCTGCCCGAGAGCAATCTTCACCTTTTCAGTGTAACGCGATTGGCAGCTTGCGTCAGCTACGGGCGGCTGGATTTCGCCTGCTCTCAGTGCCTATAGAGGCGGCTGCTGCCCATTCTGCGAGCCGCTGTCTTTCTTGTCCTTGTCAGATCCCCATTGCGGCTCGTCGCCGTGGTCTGAGGGCGCTTGCGTTTTGGCTGGCGCACGCTGCACTGAGGGATCAGGGGCTTCACCCTCGCGGCGCAGCGTAGGACGGTGTTTCGGTGCCTGCGGCTGCGCGCCCTGATCTGTCTTTACATCCTGCGGCGAACTGCTGGCTTGCAGTGTTGCCAGCGCAACCACGCCATCTTTCACGTCCACTTCTTTCTGATCTTTAACAATCATCTGGCCGCCGACTTTCGCCGTTTCCACCCGCGTGACCTCGTCGCCCTTGAAGCGGACGAAGACAACATCCTTGGGCGGCGCGCCGTAGATCCATTCTTCGTATTCTTTTCCGTTTGCGTCCTTCTCGCGGACCTTCTGCTGCGGACGGTCCATAGCCATGATAACCATGTCCTTATTCATGCCCACCAGCACTTCATGCTTCTTCATGGCCTCGCGGATTTTTGGCGGCATGGTCTCGATATAGACTTCAGCAGCGCTCTTCACGCTGAAATCGAGAACCGGACTCAGCAATTTCTGCAACTCGTCGCCATTCATCTCCGGAACATATTTATTGAATTCCAGCGTGAGGGCCGCACCCGTCGGCTGCGCCGCGTTCGGGTCATCTGGAGTGGCGACACCACCCGCGCCCATGATGCTGATGTGCTGATACCACTTGCTTTTCTTTTTCGGACCGCCATTGATCTCTATATAAACTGACTTTTCATGGAAGGCGATGTTCGTGATCTGCACCTTGTCTCCCACTTTTGCGGCCGCGCCGTGCGCCTGCATGCTCTGGAACAATACAGAGTCATTGGGTGTGACCAGGCCTTCCGGCGTGATTTTGGTGTTCTTGTCTCCCAAAGGAAGATATTTGCGCGTGTGGACAAGATCAGCATCCAGCAACTGGATAAGCCTCATCCTGGTGACATCGTCCATCTTTGGCCGGCTTTGCAGATCAACCGCTCGAAGCTGCGGCTTTTCCTGCTGCTGGCCCGGAGGCGGCGGAGGCGGCTTGAGCACCAGCACATCCGGATCGGCAGGCTTGGTGTCCGACTTCTGGCTCTGCTGCTGTTGAGCGGCCAGGCTGACCGTCATGGAAGCCACTGCGGTAAGAAGGAGTGCACGGCGAAGCATGATGAATACCTGCGGGCTGCGTATGCTTTTATTGTCCGCCCAAAATCCGGGCATTTCAACCATTTTGGCAGCCACGAATTTAGATGCCGGGCAGCCACTCAAAGGGTAGGCCAAAGAGCGCAAGGCGGCTACTCTCCCTGCACCGTCAGGCCTTCACGCGCCACAGAAGCTGCAAGTACCTGGCCGCCGTTTTCACGTATGGCCACAGCCACTCGCTCCTTGTGCTCCGGCTCGGTCAGAAACACCACGCAACCTCCGCCCCCAGCTCCGCAGACTTTCGCAGCCTGCGCGCCGGCTTTGCTCGCCACCTTGACCAGCTTTTCAATCAGGGGCGTGCTGATGCGCGGCGAGTTTGTCTTACGCAGCTTCCATTCCTCCCGCAATAGCCGTGCGACGTCCTGCCATTCGGCGTGCGCCACCGCATCATGCATGGCGCGCGCAATCTGGCCGATGCGCTCAAAGTTGCCGTAAATTCTGCGATCGCCATTAATATGCCGTTTGAAAACTTCCCAGTTGTTAATGCCTGATTGCCGTGGCGCTCCCGTGTACGCCAGCACAAAGCGATGGTCCAGCTCTTCCGCAGCCATGCGCACCGCCTCATGGTGAATGCCGTCCGGATCGAGATGGATCGCGCTTACACCTCCGTACAGCGCGGGATAATAATCCTGGCATCCCGTGGGAACGCGGATGATCTGCGCTTCAACGTTCTGCGCAATCTCCCGTATCTGCTCCAGGGCCAACTGCCTGCCGCTAAATTTTGTCAGCGCAGCCGTGGTGGCGATCATCAGCGCCGATGAACCGGAAATCCCCGCGCCCGCCGGCGACTCAGAGTTCGTCTCCAGTTCAAATCCGCCTTCGGGAGCAAAGAACCGCACCAGATAACCGGCAATCGCATGCTTAAAGTGCTTGGCTGAACAAAGCTGGTCCAGGCTGGCGAACTCTTCCGCGCGGCCTGTGTCCAGTGAACGAAAGCGGATCTGCTTGCCTTCCAGCCGCTGAATCCGGCAGCGTGTCAGCACATTCACCGCAAAGTTCACCGTGACCGCTCCGGGATGAAACAGGTACAACGGCCAGATATCCATTGTCCCGCCGGCCAGGTCCACGCGACACGGCGCATGGGCAATGATCGTGCGGCCAGTGCTGCTGGATTGTCGGCTGGAGTTGGGCAATGTCTATTCCGTAAAGAACCGGGCCATCTGGCGGAATTTCTGGTAGCGGTCATCCAGCAGTTGCTGTGGCGGCTGAGTCTTCAATGTGTTGTAGTGGCGCAGCAGCACGTTGTCCACCAGTGCCGCTGCTGCCTCGTGATCTGTGTGCGCGCCTCCATCCGGCTCAGGAATAATTTCATCGATGATTTTCATCTCTTTCAAATCTGGCGCAGTAATGCGCAAGGCCTGTGCCGCAAGTTCCTTCTTTGAAGCATCACGCCACATGATGGACGCGCATCCTTCCGGCGAAATCACCGAGTAAATGGAATTTTCCATCATGAACACGCGATCAGAAACAGCCAGCGCCAGCGCGCCTCCACTGCCGCCTTCGCCCGTGACCGTGGTGATGATCGGCACCTCAATGCGCGCCATCTCGCGCAGGTTCCGCGCAATCGCTTCGGCTTGTCCACGCTCTTCCGCGCCCAGCCCAGGATACGCACCGGGCGTATCGATAAACGTGAAGATCACGCGCCCAAACTTCTCCGCCATTTTCATGCACCGCAGCGCTTTGCGATATCCCTCAGGATTCGCCTGGCCAAAATTTCGATATACGCGCTGCTTGGTGTCACGGCCCTTTTGGTGGCCAATCACCATTACTTCTTCCCCGTGATATCGCGCCATTCCGCAGACAATTGCGGGATCGTCGCCGAACGACCGGTCACCGTGGACCTCACTCCAGTCAGTGAAAATGCGTTCCACGTAATCCAGCGTGAACGGACGCTGCGCATGACGCGCCAGTTCCGTCCTGTTCCACGCGTTCACGTGGCTGCGGATCTGCTCGCGCAAAAAATTAATCTGGTGCTGCAGGTGCTTGAGCTGGAGATGAGCTTCCTTGTCCTTGCCGGCCTTGGCCTCAAGCTCGGCAATCTGCACTTCAATGGTCTCCAACTGGCGCTGCGCTTTTACCACTGGGTCCAAATTAGCTCCTGGTTGCTGACTCTCTGCTACCTGAATTTCGACGTACCGTGGATTTCAGCTCTCACGACGTTGCTTAAATCTTGTCATCCTGAGCGAACCCGAGTCCCAACTTGCTGGGATAAGGGTGAGTCGAAGGATCCCGAAAATCTATCCTCCGCCATGCCGCGTCAGGGAGTTCTCACGAAAATCGAAATCGCCGACAATCAATCCACAATCCGTACCGCTCCCCGTCCGCACAACTCCTCCACTCGCGCAATGAACGAGCGGTCAGGACACACATTATATCCGTCCGCTTCCATCACGGCCATGAAGTCGCCCGCGCGGTCTAAATAGAACAACGCTTTCGCCTCACCCCGCCGCTCACGACAAATCGAGTGCAGCGCATCTACCGTTCCCTCCGACGCATTTTCAAGCGGAACGCGAATAATAATCGACTTCGGCAGCACCGGCTTGGCTTCTTCCAGCGGCGTAAGCTGCGCAATCGCGATCTTCGGGTTCGCGCCTTCCTCCACCCGCACGCTCGCCCGCACCAGCATCGGAATCTCCTGCTTCAGGATGTTCTGCAGCCGCTTATATGCCTCGGGGAAGACGATCGCTTCCACCGTGCCGGTCATGTCTTCCATCACGGCATTCGCGTACAAATCTCCCTTGCGCGACTTCATCACCCGCACCGCGCTGATCACGCCGGCCGTAGTGATCTCATCGCGACCCGTGCCGCTCGTCATCTCCGTAATCTGGGATGCGGTCAGAGCATGGAAATCCTGCAGTTTGTCCGCATATTTCTCCAGCGGATGCCCCGTAATAAAGAAGCCCAGCACTTCCTTTTCGCTGGCCAGCCGCTGATGCTCCTCCCACTCCGGCACGTTCGGCAGCTTCTCCGCATTGCCGTTCATCTGCGCATCGTCGGCAAAAACGCCAAACAGTCCGTGCTGGCCCAGTTCATTATCGCGCTGCGTTTTCTGCGCCCGCTCCATGGCTTTATCCAGGACGGCCATCAGTTGCGCGCGATTGCCAAACTCATCCATCGCGCCCGCCTTGATCAGCGACTCCATCACCCTCCGGTTCAGCAGCCGCAGATCAACCTTCTCGCAGAACTCAAAGATGCTGGCAAACCGGCCAAGCTCCTTGCGCGCGGCGACGATAGACTCAATCGCATTACCGCCCACATTCTTCACCGCCGCCAGGCCGAAGCGGATGGCATTCTCATGCGGGGTAAAGTATGCGTCGCTCACGTTGATATTCGGAGGCTCCACGGGAATGCCCATATCGCGGCACTCTTTGATGTACTTCACCACGTTGTCCGTGTTCCCGGCCTGCGACGTCAACAGCGCCGCCATGAATTCCACCGGATAGTGCGTCTTCAGGTACGCCGTGTGATACGCCAGCAGCGCATACGCCGCCGAGTGCGACTTGTTAAACCCATACCCGGCAAACTGCTCCATCAGGTCAAAGAGCTTTTCAATCTTCTTCTGCGGGAAGCCCTTCTCTTTCGCGCCCGACACAAAGCGCTCGCGCTGCTTGGCCATCTCTTCCGCAATCTTTTTGCCCATGGCTCGGCGCAGCAGATCGGCTTCTCCCAGGCTGTAGCCCGCCAGAACGTTGGCAATCTGCATTACCTGTTCCTGGTAGACAATCACGCCCAGCGTCTCTTTGAGCAGCGGCTCCAGTTCAGGCAGTTCGTATTCAACTTTTCTGCGGCCCCACTTGCGCTCAATAAAGTCATCAATCATGCCGCCCTGGATCGGCCCCGGACGGTAGAGCGCGTTCAACGCCGTCAGGTCTTCCACCGTGGTCGGCTTGTAGCGGCGCAGCACGTCCGTCATGCCGCCTGATTCAAACTGGAATATCCCTGACGTCAGCCCGGTGTGGAAGACTTTCTCGTAAGTCTCCTTGTCATCCAGCGGGACCATCTCCATCCTTAAGGGCTGGCCGCGCTGCGCGATCAGCTTCAGCGCATCGTCAACAATCGTGAGAGTGGTGAGCCCCAGGAAGTCCATCTTCAGCAGGCCCATCTTCTCCACCGCCTTCATGTCATAGGCGGTCACAATTTCGTCGTTCTTGGTCTTGTGCAGCGGCACCAGATCAGTCAGCGGCTGCGGAGAAATCACCACGCCCGCCGCATGTACGCCTGAGTTTCGCACCAGCCCTTCCAGCTTCAGCGCTGTATCAATCAGCTCTTTGATGTTGGTTTCGCTCTCATAGGCCTGCTGCAGCGGCGGCGTTTCATCCAGGGCCTTCTGAATCGTGATGCCAATTGTGTTGGGCACCATCTTGGCAATTCGGTCCACGTCCGTGTACGGAATATCCATGGCCCGGCCAACGTCTTTAATCGCCGCCTTCGCTGCCATGGTTCCGAACGTGATGATCTGTGCCACGTTCTCGCGCCCGTATTTCTGCGTGACGTAATTGATCACTTCGCCACGGCGGTTCATGCAGAAGTCAATGTCAATATCGGGCATCGAAACGCGCTCCGGATTCAGGAAGCGCTCAAACAGCAGCTCATTCTGCAGCGGATCAATATCCGTTATGCCCATGGCGTACGCGACTAACGCGCCCGCCGCCGATCCACGCCCCGGCCCAACCGGAATCGAATTCTCTTTCGCATAGCGGATGAAGTCCCACACAATCAGGAAGTAGCCTGAGAACTTCATCTGCTGGATGATGGCGATCTCGCGCGCCAGCCGCTCTTCGTACTCCGCGCGCGACCTCTTCAGTCGCCCCGCCTCCGCCAGCGGCCCCAGCATCTCCCAGCGCCGCGCAAATCCTTCCCGCGCAACCTTCTCAAAGTAGCTGTCCAGCGTGTAGCCGTCCGGGACATCGAATTGCGGAAACGGGTTCGCAATCTTCTTCACCTTATTGAAGACACAGCGCTCGGCAATTTCCAGCGTGCGCTTCACCACATCCGCACGGCCGTCAAACAGCCGCACCATCTCGTCCGCGCTCTTCACATAGAACTGGTCCGTCTCAAACTTCAGCCGGTTGGTCTCGTGGATACTCTTGCCTGTCTGCACGCACACCAGCACGTCCTGCGCATGGGCGTCGTCCTCACACAGATAGTGGCTGTCATTGGTCGCCACCATCGGTATGCCCAGCTCTTTTTCCAGCCTGAACAGGTCCGGATGGATCCTGTGCTCTTCCTTCAGCCCCTGGTCCTGGATCTCAATAAAGAAGTTGCCCTTGTCAAAGATCTCCTGGTACTGCGCGGCCGCAGCCTTGCCCGCGTCATACTTGCCGGCCAGAAAGTTCTCGCACACCTCGCCCGCCAGGCACCCGCTCAACCCAATCAGCCCCTTCGCATGCTCAGCCAGAAACTTCTTGCTGATGCGCGGCTTGTAGTAGAAGCCGTGGAGGCTGGCCTCCGACGTGATCTTCATCAGGTTGCGGTAACCTTCTTCGTTTTCCGCCAGCACCAGCAGATGGTTGTAGGTGTCGCCTTCGGGCGGCATCCTCTCCGTGTGGTGGTCTTCCTTCTTGCAGATGTACAGCTCGCACCCGACAATCGGCTTCACGCCCCGCTTTTGCGCGGCATCCACAAAATGCACCGCGCCATAGATGTTGCCGTGGTCGGTCATGGCCACAGCCTTCTGCCCGATGTCCGCCACGCGGGAGACCAGCTTCTCCACGTCGCAAGCGCCGTCGAGCAGGGAATAATCGGTATGCAGGTGCAGGTGAACGAATTCAGACATGTTTTTTAGCTTTTGGCTCCTGGCTTTTGACTGTTAGCCCTTGTCTCCCGATTATAG
>DATFDA010000032.1:0-17015 GCA_035252525.1 Candidatus Angelobacter sp.
GGTGCTTGGCCGGCCGCTCACGGACCAGGACACCGCGGCGACACGGAACGTGGCCGTGATCAATGAAGCGTTTGCGAAGAAGTTCTTCAAAGACCAGAATCCCATCGGGCAGCATTTTGGTATGGACAGGATCAGTAATTCCGCAACTTACGAGATTGTGGGAGTGGCCAGGGACATACGCTACATGACGTGGGGCTACCGGCGGCCAGTGGGCCCGATGTTCTGGCCGGCGGAGGCGCAGATGGTCAAGTATAACGATCCAGCCTTTGTGGATATGGAAACGTCATCGCACTTCCTGGACAACATTGTGATCTGGGCGCCGGGAAATCCGCCGGGTATGGAAGCACGCGTGCGCAAGGCGCTGACAAGCATTGATCCAAATCTTGTGATTTACACCGTTGATCCATATGAAAAGGTGGTGAGCAGCGATTTTCAGCAGCAAGGAATGATCGCGACACTCACTTCCCTGTTCGGTGTGCTTGGGCTGCTGCTTGCCGCGGTGGGGCTGTATGGAGTCCTGGCGTACATGGTGGAACAGCGCACCAGCGAGATTGGCCTCCGCATGGCGCTGGGCGCGGACCGCGTGCAGGTGACGAAAATGGTGCTGCGCGGCGCCTTCATACAGATAGGCATCGGGCTGGCGATTGGCATTCCAGCAGCGATTGGAGCCGGCAAACTGATGAGCAATCAACTCTTCGGCGTGAAGCCATGGGATCCTGTCATGTTGGCACTTGCGGCACTGATGCTCGGCCTGGCTGCACTGCTGGCGTCGGCCATTCCGGCGCGACGTGCCGCAGGCGTGGAGCCGATGGTGGCGTTGAGGAATGGGTGATTGCAAACTGTGCAACGTGAGCCTCACGAGTTTCATTGTTCGCGCAGCGCAGTTGTAGGATCCAAACCTGCCGCGCGGCGCGCTGGAAGCCACGACGCCAAAGCGGATATGGCAAAGAACACCAACGCCATGGCCACAAACGTTTGCGGGTCACTTGGTTTCACTCCCACCAGCATTGAAGTCATGAGCCGGGTCAGCAGCAGTGCCGCGATCAAACCGGCTGCTATGCCCACAGCACTTAGACGGAAGCCCTGTCCCACAATGAGCTGGAAGATGTTGCGTTTTCCAGCGCCCAGCGCCATACGCACACCGATTTCTGAGGTGCGTTGGCGAACCGCCGTTGCCAGCACGCCATAAAGACCAACTCCGGCGAGCGTTCCTGCGATCACAGCAAAGAGCGAAATGAGCAGCAGAGAAAAACGCGTGCCGGCTTGTGCCCCACGGACAGCCGTTTCCATTGGCTCAATCCTGGTGACAACCAGTGTAGGATTGATGGCTGCTATGGCCGCACGCACCTGATTTGCATAAGCCGCCGGGTCGCTGCCCGTGCGGAGCGCCCAACTGCGCACGCCACCCGAGCCGATGAACGCATCAGTGAAATACAGTTGCTCACGTCCGGCCACTGCCAGCGAAGTTGTGCGCTGATGTGCTACCACGCCAACAATCTCAACCCACTCCGCTTCAGGAGTGCGAATGCGGATGAGGATGCGTTTGCCCACCGCGGATTGGCCAGGAAAAGCTTTTTGGGCAAGAAAATCGTCCACCACCACATAGTTGCGGCCGGGCAGGTTGTCGTCTTCAGTAAAAGTGCGCCCGGCCAGCAATGGCGTACGCATGGCTTCAAAGTAACCGGGCAGAACAATCTGGAAATCGGTCGCCTGAAATTTGCTGGCATCACTGGCTGCTTCTGCCGTGCCCCAGCGAATGGGACTGAAATCACCGGTCAGCGGGAACGGAAATGATGCGGTCACGCTTTGGACGCCGGGAATGCTCCTGAGCCGGTCTTCGATCTGGCGGATGAATGCTGAACGTTGTTCTGGCTTCTGTCCTCCCAGCGCTCCCGCGCCAAGAACCTGCAGTGTGAGGAGATGGCGCGGATCAAAGCCGGGATCAATGCGCTGCAGCTCAAGAAAACTGCGAAACATCAGCCCTGATCCAACCAGCAGCACGAAGGACAATGCGACTTCCACAATCACAACCAGATTCCGAAGCAGGCCTCCTCCCGCGAGGCCGGAAGTGCGGCTGGTCCCGCGCAGCACATCCATCAGTCCGGACCGGGAAGCGCGCCAGGCAGGAGCCAGGCCGAAAAGCACGGTCGCGGCGAGGCCGGCGAGGATGCTGAAGGCGAGGACAACGCCGTCAATATTTATGCTCTCAAGCCGGGGAAGATTCGCCGGCGCCAGCGCGCGCAACTCGCTAATTCCCGCCCAGGCAAGTGCTACGCCCGCAACAGTTCCTATTGCTCCCAGCAAAAACGCTTCCGCCAGGAGTGGACGAACCAGCCGCCATCCACCGGCGCCCATGGCGGCGCGCACTGCCAGTTCACGCTCGCGCAGGCCGGCCCTTACCAGCAACAGGTTGGCAACGTTCGCACAGGCGATGAGCAGAAGAAAAATTACCGATCCCATCAAAGCCAGAATCGCGGGCCGCACCTCGGCCACCAGGTGTTGCGCCATGGGCTCCAGATCAATGTAATACCCGGCAGTGCCCGAGATGGGGAAGTCTTTGCGCGTTTGCGCTGCCACAGCATCGGCGGCAGCCTGGGCCATAGTCAGCGACGCATCGGGTTTGAGGCGGCCTACGGGATGGATAGAAAATGCTTTGCGATTGGCGGCATCGTAAGCCAGGCGGTTGGCGATCCAGACATCAGGCGCGGCTTCAATGTTGGCGGACGGAGGGAAATAAAGATGAAAGCGCGGCGCGAGCACTCCCACAATGACAAAGCCCGGACCACCCGCTGTCTTCAGAGTCTGGCCCAGAGCCTTGGGATCAGCACCGAAGCGGCGCTCAAAATATTCATGGCTGAGGATGGCCATCACGGGCAATCTCGCTGGCGGAGCCGCCTGTGAGCCGGGTGGTGGAGGCGGTGCTTGAGGAATGCCATCCTGTTGATTGAAATCGCGGCCAACAGCAATTCGCGCGCCGGTCAGTTGAAAGAAGTTAGTTGTGGCCACAGCCAGGTGGACCTGCTCTGAAGTACCGTCATCCCGGGCCACCAGAAGGGGCGCGGTGAAGACGCCGGCCATGTCTTCAAAGAAATTCTTCGTGCCCTCGCGCAAGTCAATGTAATCAGCGTTGGAAAAAGGAAGGTTGCGAACGTTGCGCTGCCGCAATTCCATGCCGGCCACAACCAGGCGGCCAGGATCTTTGTAAGGAAGTGGCCGGAGCAGAACGGCATTGGCTACGCTGAAGATGGCGGTGCTTGCGCCCACACCAAGGGCAATAGTCAACGCAGCCGTCAGCGAAAATACAGGGTTCTTGCGAAGCACGCGTGCGGCGATACGGAGGTCATGAAGTGGCATGATGGACTCGCGGGGAAATTATACGCGTGAGAGCGCGTGACCAAATGCAGAAGCAGACTCGACGTTGCCGGGTAGCAAGCCCGCCCAGTCTCGTGTAGGATTGGCGCGCAATTTGGGCACGGGCCAGGCGTGCCGTCGGACGCGCCGGGGAGGTCATGGGTGACAAAGCGTAAAGCTGTGGCAAAACGTGAAAGCGTGGCAAAGCGCAAAACAGTAGCAAAGCGTAAAGCTGACGTTGACCGGGAAAAGAACATCGAACGCCTGAAAGGCCGAGCACAAGAGCTTAGTGGCGGCCAGATGAAGGTTGGCAGCGCGGACGACTGTCCAGAGGAAACGGAAGAGGCATTCTGGAACTATGTGGTTAAGTACGAGGAAGCTCCATGGACGACGAACTTCCAGCAATTGGAGGATGCAGGCGTGTCACTCCCCGCGCCGGATTCACTCACGGATGCGGAACTGACGGCAAAACTCTGGGAGGTAATCCAGAAGTTCGCATTGCTGCATGTGTTTGTTGAACAGACAGATCATCTCAGCGACCGCGAGTTGTATACGCATCTCTGGACCGATTCCCTGCGGGAAGAAACCAAGGCATTGCCGCTGGCGGCAAATTGTATGTGCCACATCCAACTGCTCGGCGGCTGCAGCGAGGAAGATATGCAGCTCTACCTCAAGTATTACGCCGATGACGACTTCCGCCGGCAATGGCAGAAAGATTGGCCCCGCGATCCCATTCCCAAACATGAAGACCCGCCATACGACCGCGACCGTCTGCTGCCCAAACCGGATTACGATCAGCCCGGCGGCGGAGAGCCTAACTGAATGCTGAACACCTGGGGGAACTTGCATGTCTGCGGCCGTCCTGCAGACGATTGGAATCGCGCCCAACTCGGAGCTCTTCTGCACATTTAGCGCGGCATCCCCCACCGGCTGCACTTAACGAATTAAAGCGTCTGCCTCACAATCTAAAGCATTCGCTTTACATTATTCGTTTCTTCATCTCTTCGCTTCTTTTTCGTTGCATCGTTTTTCGGAATCAGGTACACAAAAAAAGACGGGACGCGCCCGTGGAGTAAGCACGAACGCGTCCCTGACCAGATCACCTGCAAGGAGGCAGGCAACATGGCTATTAATAAAGTTACACGTTCCGCGAGTAGAAACAAAAGCAGCAAAACCAGCGAAAGCGGCAGAGCCAACCAACGGCGCACGCCCTCTCCATACGCCCAGGTCAGAGGCAAGATTGTTGACCGGGTGGAAATCTCGTCCGGCGATGAGGGCTGCGCCATTGGAATTATGTTTCAGGACCGGACGTATCTCAGCTTTGACGTTGAGGTTGTGCCCGCCATTACGATTGTGCCCGAATTGTCCGACTGGAAAACCGGAAACTACAAGCCTCTCAAGCGCTGGCCGCACATTCACAGCGATTAGATCAGAGCAAGGTTCAGCCGCGAATCGACCCGAAACTACACAATCGCCCTTTGCACCCCGTAATCGGGATAAATCGGAAAAGCGCGCGGCGAAGAGCTTACCAATGGCAGTGCACTGGCTTGACACGCCGAATGCCGCGGAAAATGTGCAGAAATGGGTGGCAGACAACGTGTTAACGGAGGGCAGGAGCTTTCAAAAGTGTCCGAAAATGGGATAACCTCAGCTTACGAGCCGACTGCTGGCCCGTCCAAGTAATTACAGGAAGAGAGGATTACTGAGGACCAAAAAATGCCGGCCGAAACGGTGGTATTGAGGGCAGCGGTTGGCGCGAGCGGAGAAAAGCGTTACTCCCAGCCATCGGGAGCTATGGTGAGTCAAGCACTAAGCCGAGTGAATGACAGTGATCTCATTCGCGCCGCTCAACGCGGAGACCGTGCCGCGTTTGAAGCCCTGGTGCGCCAGTATGACCAGGCGGTGCTGCGCCTGGCGCTACATCTGACCGGGTCAGAGCCGGATGCGCGTGACATCTACCAGGAGGCATTTCTCAAGGCTTACCGGCACATTGCGAATTTCCGCTTTGAGTGTTCTTTCTATACCTGGATTTATCGCATTGTCACCAATCTTTGCCTGGACCACCTGCGCAAGCGGCAGACGCGCAAAGAAGATTCGGCAACAGTGACGGATTCGAGCGGACAGGAAGTGGACCTGCTGGACCGCGTTTCTGATGATCGCTCAGGCGCGAATCCGGAACGCGATTTGATGGCCCGCGAACTGGGCGACAAGATTGCCGCAGCTTTGCTGAAGCTGACACCGCGCGAGCGCATGGTGTTTGAACTTAAGCATTACCAGGGCCTGCGCCTGCGCACGATTGGCGAAATGTTGAATACAACAGAAGAAACGGCCAAAAACACGCTGTTCCGGGCGACACAGAAGTTGCGGAGCGCGTTGGCGCCGATGCGGTGACTGGTAGTTGGTACTTGGTAGTTGGTACTTGGTAATTGGTGATTAGCTGTTTGGGATCGGAGAAGGAATTTCGAGCACGAGACCAAATTCCAAGTACCAACTACCAAGTACCAGAAAGATTTTCTATGAAATGTGAATGGACTAAAGAAAACGTTGTCCTGTACATGTATGACGAATTGCCGGACGACGCCAAATTTGAATTCATGAGTCACGTCCAGCATTGCGACTCATGCCGGCAGGAGTTGGAAGCTGCGCAGGCGTTCAGGATGGACATGTCATCGCTGGCCACGCCGGAGGTTTCCCCGAACCTGCTGGCCTCAAGCCGCATGCAACTTCAGGAAGCGCTGGAGCACGCGCAACAGAATCGCAGCTTCTGGGGCATGTTCATCTTTGACTTTGCCGGATGGATGCAGCAGATCAAGCTGGCTCCGGCACTAACGGCGGCGCTGCTGATTGTGGGCTTCGCTGGAGGGAGTCTCACCACCTGGCGGCTGGCACAGAATGGTTCATCGGCAGGTTCCGTGGCTGGCGTCACTGGCGGTACCGCGCAGCCGGATTTCAACATTGCTGCCATCGACTCCATCGCTACTGATCCTGCTTCCAATCGCGTAACCATTAAATACGATACATTGCATCCGCAGACG
This sequence comes from Candidatus Angelobacter sp., assembly GCA_035252525.1. Taxonomy (GTDB): domain Bacteria; phylum Acidobacteriota; class Terriglobia; order Terriglobales; family Acidobacteriaceae; genus Angelobacter. The sequence continues at coordinate 6,387 of DATFDA010000032.1, forward strand.
CTCGAAGGCTTATCAACCGATCCGCGCATTCAGGAACTGCTGCTGCTGGCGGCACGCAACAATCGCAATTCTGACGTGCGCCTGGATTCGATTGATCTGCTGAAGAGCAAAGCGCAGGATAATGACGTTCGTGATGCTCTGGTTTCAGCGCTGCGTTATGACAAGAATCCCGGAGTTCGGCTCAAGGCGCTGGACGGTTTAAAGGGCTATGTAAAGGACGATATCCGCGTGCGGGATGCGGTGCTGGAAGCGCTTCTGCACGACTCCAATCCGGGTGTGAGGTCAGAAGCCATCAGCCTGCTCGACCCGGTAAAGGCCGACAGCAGCGTGCGAGAAGCATTGCAGGTTCTGGCCCAGCACGACTCGAACCAGTACATCAAGACCCAGTCACAGAAATATCTGGCAAGCACACCTCATCTTGATTAACAGAAACGATCATGAAGAAGCATTTACAACTCGCGACCCTGCTGGTGGCCACCGGGCTGGCGGCAGTCGCGCAAACCGGGAATACCCGCCTGTATCGTTCGTCAGGCAATGAATGGATACAGGAAATTTCAGGAACACTGCCCGCAGCCAGGGTAGTGCGGGTGAAATCGAGCGCGGGCTCCATCAAAGTCCAGGGCGCTCAGCAGAACAACATCAGATATGTGATTCGTGAACACGTGCGCGCGAACTCTGAAGAAGCCGCGCGACGCGAAATCAGCCGCATGAGGTTTACTACGCTGTCGTCAGGGGAAGCGGTCCTGCTGAAGGCCGACTGCGAAGGTTACAACCGCGGGTCCATTGATTTTGATGTTCACGTTCCGCGGCAGACAGCGGCGCTGAAGCTGGAAACAAATGGCGGGCAGGTGAGCGCGGAAAACCTTGCAGGCAAGCTGGACGCCAATACAGGCGGCGGAAATATCCATCTGGATAAGATCGAGGGCTCAATCTCAGTGGCAAGCGCTGGCGGGGTGATTGATATAGGCGATGTGGGTAGCGATGTCGCAGTTTCAACCGGTGGCGGAAATATTCATATAGGCTCGGCTGCTGGGCGCGTAATGGCCAGCTCTGGCGGTGGTGATCTCCGAGTGGGATCGGGAAAACTGATGACGCTTGAGACCGGCGGCGGCTCAATCAAAGTGAACAAGTGTGATGGCCAGATCAAAGCTGAAACCGGCGGCGGCGCCATTGACTTGAGTGAAATCGGCGGTCCAGCAGTGATTGAAAGCGGCGGTGGCGGCATTAAAGTGGCTGGCATTCGCAATGGGTTGCGGGCGGAAACCGGCAGCGGTCCCATTGTGGCTACGCTGACCCGCGGAACCAATTTTAGTGACTCCCGACTGGAAACTTCCGTTGGCGACATTATTGTGTACGTTCCCGATGGACTCGGTGTGACCATCCGCGCGGCAGTTGAAGTGGCGCGTGGCGATGGCATTCGTAGCGAATTCCCTGAATTGAAGATCACCAGGTCAGGGAATTTTGGTCCGCGTGAGGTGTTTGCTGAGGGAAGCCTGAACGGCGGCGGCCCGGTTCTGCACGTGCACACCGCCACAGGAACTATTCAGCTCTTACGTAAGAAAGCGCAGTAGTCTCAGCAAGCAGATTGAATTGGAGTAATTCTTATGATCCGTACACTGATTGCGGCCCTTCTGTTCGGGCTCCTCGCACCTGCAGCAATGCGTCAGGCGAATGCCGCTCAGCCGGAAGGCCAGCCTCAGCCAGGGTTGAACCCGCTTCCGGAAAGCCATCTTTATGCCGCGGGACGCTCGTATCTGGGAGTTGATATTCGCGACATCACTAAAGACCGGATGGATGCGCTGAAGCTAAAAGAGGAGCGCGGAGTTGAGATCACGGCCGTCGATCGTGATGCACCGGCTGGCAAAGCCGGGCTGCGCGAGCACGATGTAATCGTCGCGTTCAATAACACGCCTGTTACCAGTGAAGAGCAGTTGCGGCGTCTCATTCGGGAAACACCCCCAGGACGCGAGGTAACTCTGGGAATCAGCCGCGATGGTGCTTCCCTCAATGTTCCGGTTCAATTGGCAGACCACAACAAGATGTTCGGGAAGAACCGCATCATTGAAATTCCGGCCATTCCTCCCATGCCGGAAATCCCGGACATGACCAATCGCTTTGATGTTCCCGGAGCCAATATCTACGTGCTGCGCAATACGTCCGCGATTCTTGGCATCCAGACAGAGAACCTCACCAGCCAGTTGGGTGATTTCTTCGGCGTAAAAAATGGCGAAGGCGTGTTGGTGCGTTCGGTGGAAAAGGGTAGTCCTGCGGAAAAGGGCGGGTTCAAAGCAGGTGATGTCATCGTCGGCGTCGGCGGTGAGAAGCTCTCAGACCGCAGCGACTTGGCTCGCCTCATGCGCAAGTACCGCAACGGAGGCAAGCTGAATCTGAGCATCGTACGCGACAAGCACGAACAAACTCTTTCCGTCGATCTGCCGCAGCGCGAAAGCAGGGACTCGTCCGGCGTGCTCATAGATAACGGAGATTTTGAGACGCTGCTGAACAACCTGGACGAATTGCAACCCGAATTGGAGTCAGCCGGTAAAATTGCCTCTCTTCAGCTTCATGGCGAACTGGATAGCGCCATGAAGAGTTATCGCGAGGGAATGTCCGAATACGACAAAGCCATGCGGCAATACAAGGGCCAGTTCAAAGATCTGCAAAAGCAGTTGGAGAAAGAGCAGAAGACGTTAGATCGTTACCTTCATCCCATGTTGTGAACCTCCTTCATGCCCTCTTGAGAGCGTGGCTATTTTCAGCCGCGCTCTTTTTTCTGTGCGCCTCGGCAACTTGGCAAAGCTCTGCTGAGTTCTATTCTTACTGGCAGACGAACTCTGCCAGGAGGCTATTCATGAAGAAAGCGCTTTGTATGTTGGCAGTGATGTTTGCCCTCACCTGGGCATCTGCGCAGACCAGTGATGCGAGTGGCCAATCCAGCTCAAGCTCGGGCGATCAGGCGACGCACAAGGGTATGCACAAGGGAATGCACAAAGGGGGTGCGGGCACGCTAACGGGCTGCCTGAGCGGACCAAACGATGAGGGCGCCTACGTCCTGGAGCATGGATCCAAAAAGGTTGAGGTTGGCGGCAATGATGAACTCAGCAAGCACGTGGGCCATACAGTGAAGTTGCACGGGACCTGGTCCAGTGGATCGGCGATTGGAGAAAAGGAGAGTTCTGAAAAAAAGGAGAGTTCTGAAAAGGGTGAAGGCAAAGAAGAAAAGGGCGAACGCCATTTCAAGGTGACGTCAATTGACCATGTATCGGACACCTGCCAAGCGGGCGCGGGAGCGATGGGCGGTCATAAACACAAGATGGGAAATGAAAAGGGTGGCGCAACTCCTCAACCCAGTCCGTCTCCTTCTCCACAGTAAATCCTGAGCTCAGGGGTGCGGCAACACGCACTCCTGAGTCGATTTATGGCGGCGAAAGTTTGAGCAGGATGGCCGGATTTACATACTCTCCCTGCCAGCGAACGGCAAAGTGCAGATGCGGAGCGGTGGCGCGGCCGGTGCCTCCGCTCAGCCCCAAGACTTGTCCTGCCCGCACTTTGTCTCCCTCTTTGACTTTAAATTTTGAGAGGTGCAGGTACACCGTCATCAATCCCTGGCCGTGATCCAGCACCACGCAGTTCCCTTCAAAATACAGATTGCGCGCCAGAATTACAGTTCCGGCATTCGATGCGTGAATGGGCGTGCCGGTATGTACACGGAAATCGATGCCTTCGTGCTGGCTGCGCTTGGTTCCGTTAAACACGCGGGCTGAGCCGAAGACTCCCGTCACCTGCGCAGGCGAGGGAGCACGGAACTTCCCACGCCACAGCGACTCTGGCGAGCTTTCAGAAAACACTTTCTTCTTGGTGACCTGCTCTTCTTCTATTCGCGCCAGGGTCTCCTTCGGAGGCTCAACAAACTTCGGCGATACCGTTATCGTGGTGGACGGATAGGCTCCTTCGTTAATGCGCTCCGGCTGGCTGAACTCCACTTTCCCGCCACTTGCGGTATTGCCCTCCAGCTTAAGCGGATATTCATCTGGTTTTATATCCAGCCCAACGCCGGCAATTGCGTACCAGCAGTTGCAGCCGTGATCAAAGCGAAAGCTGATCTGGTGTTGCAGCCAGCTCCCCTCAAGAGAAACAAGCCTTTCAGGTGTCGTGACCTGAAATAAAACCGGAGAGCCATTCACCAGGTTTGCGGGTTGCTTCCGCACATTCCAGGAATGGCTCTGAGCTGCTGCGGTAATAGAAGCGGACAGAAGAGAGAGGGCCAGGACCAGAGAATGAACCTTCAAAGCTCTACTCAGTCCACCTGCGGAAAATCAGCGAGCCGTTTGTGCCGCCGAACCCGAATGAGTTTGACAATGCAATATTGAGCTCCGCTTTACGCGCCACGTTGGGAACATAGTCCAGATCGCATTCCGGGTCCGGATTCTCAAGGTTAATGGTTGGAGGCAGGATTTGGTCTTTGAGTGCGAGGACGGTAATGCCTGCTTCCAGACCGCCGGCGCCGCCCAGCAGGTGGCCTGTCATGGACTTTGTGGAACTCACGGCCAGCTTTGAATGGCCTGGAAAGGTCCTCTTTATGGCCTTGGTCTCAAGGACATCTCCAATGGGAGTGGATGTGCCGTGAGCATTCACATAATCAATGTCGTTGGGCGTGATTTTGGCGTCATGGATGGCGTTCATCATCACGCGATGGCCGCCTTCGCCTTCTTCTGCCGGCTGAGTAATGTGGTACGCGTCCGCGCTCATTCCATAGCCGATGATTTCAGCCAGGATGGTTGCATCACGCTTGCGCGCATACTCCAACTCTTCCAGCACCACAATGCCTGCGCCTTCGCCAATGATGAATCCATCGCGGCCTGAGTCCCACGGACGGCTGGCCTTTTCCGGTTCGTCATTGCGCGTGGAAAGCGCGCGCATGGCGGCAAACCCGCCGACGCCCATCGGCGTGATGGCAGCCTCGCTCCCACCGGCAATCATCACGTCCGCGTCACAGCGTTGAATGATCTTGTATGCGTCGCCAATGGCATGAGCGCTGGTGGTGCAGGCAGTTGCAGTGGCTTCATTGGGGCCTTTAGCGCCATACCTGATGCTTACGTGGCCGGCAGCCAGGTTCACGATGGCAGCAGGAATGAAAAACGGAGATATTTTGCGCGGACCGCCCTTCAGCAAGGCTTCATGTTCACGCTCAATTACGTCAAATCCACCCACGCCGGAGCCGATATGCACGCCCACGCGGGTGGCGTTTTCGGGCGTCACCTGCAGCCCTGACATCTTCATGGCCTCATCCGTGGCCCCCATGGCCAGATGAATGAAGCGCCCCATCTTCTTCACCTCTTTCTTCTCGATGAAGTTGAGGGGGTCAAAGTTCTTGACCTCAGCGGCGATCTGGCAGGCGTGGCTGGAGGCATCAAAGTGAGTGATTTTGCCCACTCCGCTCTTGCCTTCAATAATGCCTTTCCAGACCTCGGCGCTGGTATTGCCAACGCCGCAGATCAAGCCCAGACCAGTAATAACAACACGTCTGGCCAATCACTTCCCGCCTTTCGCGTGCTTGTCAATGTAATCGGTAGCGTCTTTCACGGTACGGATCTTTTCCGCATCCTCGTCAGGAATTTCAATGTCAAAGGCTTCTTCAAAAGCCATGACCAGCTCGACTGTATCGAGCGAGTCCGCGCCAAGATCATCGACGAAGGAGGCATTCGGGGTGACTTCGCCCTCGTCCACTCCAAGTTGTTCAACAATGATTTGTTTGACTTTATCTTCCACTGCTGCCATAGGATTGTGTCTCCTTCTCTTACTGTCTCCTGAATTTCGCTCAGGGCGGGATCACTGCTTGATAGACTTCGCGTGCCGCTGAATGTACCCAACCGCGTCCTGTACGGTTACGATTTTCTCTGCATCTTCATCCGGTATTTCCAGGCCGAAGCTCTCTTCAAAAGCCATCACCAGTTCCACTCTGTCGAGAGAGTCCGCGCCTAAATCGTCGACAAACGAGGCGTCCGGCGTTACCTCAGAAGGTTCCAGTCCCAGTTGTTCTATCACAATCTGATTGACCTTCTCCTCAACCGAGGGCACTCCAGTCTCCTGATAGCGGCAAACTCGCTAGTGTAATTGCTGTAAAAATGTAATGTAAAGGGCACTGCTTCAGCCAAGCTTCCGCCTGATTTCAGCAACCAGCCGGGCGGTCAAGCGCAGCCGCCTGAATTCGAGTTCAAAAACCCGGGAACCTGCGCCAAACAGCCTTTCCGCAAAATGCACTCCGTCTGGACCGTCTTCTTTTGATGCAAAATCACCTCAGGCATTCTAAATGGCTTTCTGCGTTTTCAGGGGATCACCCTCTCCCGTACAATGGCAGCTTGTCTTTTCACAAGCTTCTGTTCAAAATCCAGGCCCTCATTGCGGTGCTCAAGACCCTGGGCGCCTGGGGAGTGCTGGTTTCGGCAATCATTGACAGTGTGGCAATACCCATTCCTGTTGATGCCCTGGTTGCAGGCTATGCTTATTCCTCACGGCACAAAGTCTGGCTTTATTGCATCGCAGCGGCAGTAGGTTCTGCCCTTGGCTCTCTTGTGCCATATCTTCTGGGCAGGGCCGGAGGAGAGCTGTTTCTGCTGAAGAGGATCAACGAGCAACGGTTAATGAAAATCCGTGACCGTTTTGAAAGGCAGGAATTTCTCGCCCTTATGGTCCCGGCCATTCTGCCGCCGCCAACCCCGTTCAAGCTTTTTGTTTTTTCTGCCGGCGTCTTCGAGATGAGGGTGGTCAACTTTCTGCTGGCCATCACCTGTGGAAGGCTCATCCGCTATGGCCTGGTTTCAGGGCTGACCATCATCTTTGGGCCGCAGATTGTCAACCAGACCAGAGTCTTGTTTAAAGATCATCCCTGGCTTGTTCTGGTGGTCCTGGTGGTGCTTGTGATTGGAGGGTATCTCATTTACCGGCTCTTGCGCGCGCCTGCCTCAGAAGTGGCGGCTGAATTGAAGCATGGAGATCACGGCAACTTCAAGGACAACAGCCCTGCATGACAGCGGATCATCGGCAGCTATCAGGAACAGCTACAACGAGTGGTGAAGGTGCAGGAGCTTGTTTCCCATGGCATGTCTTGAAGGGCGTAACTGCGTTTGCTTGCAGGCAAGGCAGTCACGCCGGTTTCTTTGAAAGCTGCGGTTCAGCCTGCTTTTCGCACCGCCATCGGTAAATAAGAGCAGCACGGTTCTTCGCCGAACATATCTCCGCTCACGCTCCATGCACGCGCGCGTGAGCCGCCACATAGCTCCCTGAATTCGCAATCGCCGCATTTCCCTTTCAGATTTGCCGGGTCGCGCAGCGAATCAAATAGCGGTGAGTTGCGATAGATGTCCGCCAGTTTGCGCTGGCGCACATTGCCCGCGGAAACCCGCAGTCCCCGGCCCGGATAAATTTCGCCCGTGCTGGAGATAAAAAGTGAAGCCCCGCCTTCATTGATGGGCAACACCCCCGGGATCCCATTATCAGGTGAAGGAAACGCCACCAGGCCTGAGGCTCCGCCTCTCGCACGGCTGCGTTGCTGCACAACGAACCGGCGATAGTGCGGCGCTTCCACAGTCTTTACTTTGAATGGCAGTTCCTGAGTGATTTTGTGAAGCACGGCGAATGCCTCTTCGAACTCGCCCGCAGAAGGCAGGTCATGAAGAGACTCGTCGGGTTGAGGTACAGGAAAGGAAATGTTCCAGCCCACGATCCTGAACAGCTTGAGCACAGATGCAATCTGCTCAAACTCATGCAGGTTGCGCCGCCGCGCATTGGTTTGGATCTGAAGCGGTAAACGGCATTCATTGGCCCACTTCATGGCCTGAAGAGTACGCGCAAAGGAGCCGGCCATACCGGAAATATGGTCGTGCGTCTGTGCGCTTCCCGCTTCCAGCGTGAGCACCAGTCGCGAAAGATTTGCCTTCTTCAGCTCTGTGATGGCCATCCGAGTGACATTCACATTCGGACCCAAAACCATCTGGGGATGCAGTCCACAAGAAGCTGCGTACTGCACCAGGCTGTAAATGCCATGGCGTTGTAATGGATCAAAACCGGTGAATACGAATACTGGCGGCTCGATTTCGGCAATATCGCGGATCAGTTGCTCCGCTTCTTCGTCGTTAAGCTGCAAATCATCCGTACTGGGGGAAACAGAGTCGCTGACTGGGGGCCCGATTCTGGCGTTCGTCTCCCAAATCGCGACAAAAGGATGCGATTGGAAATCAAAATTAGTTGTCATATCCGTCGTCCTGCAAAAACTGATTAGAGATATCTTAGAACTGCCAAGAGGGACATCAGGAGAGGTTTTGAAGTGATATTACTCTTAGTAGAGCAACTTATTGATTTAACAGCTACTTAATCCCGCAAGGAGGGTGTAAAAACCTGCAGCTATCCCAAGTTGGAGCCTAAAAGGTTAGGATTTCTAACAAAACTTGAGCATAGCTCGCGTTGCGAGACAATTTGAGTGTTCCAGCTTGCTTGCCCTGAAACTATGCTGTCGCGCTCTTCTCGTCGCCAATGCGGCCGGCATAGCCCGCCAGCACCGGCACAGCAAAGAAGACGGCAGAGAACATCAGCGATGAAATCAGATCATTCTTAAAGAAGGGAATCGCCGCTGTGAAGCAGGCTCCCAACCCGGCAAGAGTTTTGGGATAAGCGATGTTGCCGGCGAGCCATACCGCGAAATTGCTGATCAGGAAGAACGAAACAGAGCTGCCAACGGCTGCTCCGCCCACGAACAGCGCCTTCACCCGGCCACGCAGCAGCAGACCGATGCAGCACGCGCCCGCGTACCACGCCCAGACCACCGCCTGGTCCCAGGTAAGCGCCATGTGATAGCGGAAGAAATTGAGGTAAACATCTGTGCCGATCAACAATGCCACGGGAATCCAGAACTGCTTGCGCGGCATGCGCCAGCCAAAGAACAGAAGCGAGGCGCCGAGTGGAGCAAACCCATGAAGGGAGAGGGTTCCTGTTCCAGCCAAAACACGAGCAGCAATAGCGAGAACTACGTACAGGTAAGCGAGCATAAGCACCTCGGCCATTTATTGTCACCGCGAGCACCGGGCGTCGTCAAGGCTTGAGCGTTTGGCTGAACCGCAAATCCGGACCTCTATGGAACTTGGCGGGCTGATGCTCAATCTGGAGGCGGCCCGCCCATGGTCTGGCTCTCCACCCGCAGTTGCGGATCAATCACCACATATCCGGCCAGAGGGCTGGCCTTCCTGCGGCGGATCGCTTCCGCGGTGGAGAAGCGCAAGTCCAGGAATGTGACCAAATGACGATTTCCCGGCAGGCTCTGCTCTTCCACCAGCGGGTACTGCGCCCAATCCAGGAATACCTGCCCAAGCTGAGATTGCTTGGCGGCAAGCGTTGCCGGCGTTTCCTGGGGCTTGTAACGCACCACGGCAAGATTGTGCGGGTCTACCGCTCCATCACCCGAATTGACAGGAAGCAGTTCAAAGAAATCCTGCGTTTCCACCATGCCATTCCAGGAAAACGGGTTCAGCGGATTAGGAAACGCTGAAACTCTCAGTGCATCTTCATTCTTGTAGGTGAGCGATTTCAGCGCGGTGATCGCCCGGCCATGCTCGTAGGCCCGCGTTGCAATCAGAAGCACAATAAACCCCAGCGCGAACCGCGCGCCTCCTGCGCCACGGAATCCGGTTTTGGTCGCGCCTACCTCTTCTGAAATCAAGCCGAACAGCCAGGGCAAAACCAGCGCCAGAAAAAGCGCCACCAGCATGAGCGGATCAATGATAAAGACCAGGTCCCATGAATACCATTTGGGAAAAAATGGAGTGAGCGGACGCACGCCATAGTTGTTGGTGAAATCCTGGAGGATGTGGATGGCAATTCCCAGGCACGAATAAGCAAACAGAAGCGGCCATCTTACCGGGACTTTTGGCCGCCATCCCGAGCGCGACCGCCAGCGATAAATCCCATACACCACGGCAACTACAGCGCCGGCCAAAAGCGGAAGCGCGGGAAAGGCGTGGGTGAACCCTCGATGATGTTGGAATCCGAACACCGATCCGCCGAAGTAAGCAACCACATCAATATCGGGTGCTTCGGTCGCCAGTGTGAGCGTCAGCGTTGCTAAACCGGTCCGGCGGTTCAGCCCGGTCCGGGCAAGGCACGCACCGGTAAGGAAATGAGTAACTGGATCCAAGCTTCAGCCTTTGTGGAGCTTTTCATTGTAAACAACAGATGACCGCGCGCGATTTCGGCAGAAACCACAAACATGGTTTGCCCTTTGGCGTTCACTATGTGTGTGTGCGAGCCAACATCATTGTGGCATTAGGAGTTGAAAACTTCTGTCTGCAATGCTTACCTCCGCCGGCAATCTTCCCAGCAGTTCGCCGTCAGCTTCGGCATGGATGCGCGCCAGACTGCCTGATTCCACGGGGAAGCAGCGGAATCGCGCTGCAGAAACGACCTCCACATCGCGCACACTCCAATTCAGCCCGCTGGCCACACTGGCAAAATAATTAAGAAACCGGCGCACCTTGTCTGTCTTAAAAAGAAGAAGACGATAATGATTTTGGGTGAGAGCTGAACCCAGGCGGACGCGCCTCAGCATGCCGGGAAATTTTTCTGCGCGAATCGCCATCACCA
>DATFDA010000033.1:0-5046 GCA_035252525.1 Candidatus Angelobacter sp.
GGAGCAGCGGCTCTCATCTGCTAAATTAGATATTTCTATGCTCGATCTTGCTTTTGTCCGCGAGAACCTGTCCAAAGTCGAAGAGATGCTCCGCCGCCGCGGCCAGGACCCGGCTGTGCTGGCGCGCTTCCGTGAAACCGACGAGAAACGCCGGCAGTTGATTACGCAGTCGGAGACGCTCAAAGCGCAGCGCAATCGCGCTTCAGAAGAGATTGCGAAATTAAAAAAAGCCGGGCAGGATGCCTCTTCGCAAATGGCTGAGACCAAGAAACTGCGCGAGCAGGGCGAGGCGCTGGAGAAGCAGGCTACTGAGATCGATCAGGACCTGCGCGCACTGCTGGCCGGCATCCCCAATGTTCCTCACGAATCGGTGCCGGTGGGAAACAGTTCTGACGATAACAAGGAAGTGCGCCGGTTTGGCTCGCCGCCAAATTTCAGCTTCACTCCCAAAGCTCATTGGGAATTGGGGGAACAGCTTGGCGTCCTGGACCTTGAGCGCGCCACCAAGCTGAGCGGCGCGCGCTTTGCGGTTTACTGGGACCTGGGCGCTCGCATGGAGCGCGCTCTGGCCAACTTCATGCTTGACCTGCATACCTCGCAGCATGGGTATACGGAAGTATTGCCGCCTTACATGGTGAACTCTGATTCCATGTACGGCACCGGCCAGCTACCCAAGTTCGCCGACGATCTGTTTAAGATCGACAAACGCGATCTCTGGCTGATTCCCACAGCCGAAGTGCCACTAACCAATCTTTATCGCGATGAAACGCTCGATGCCGCACGCCTGCCGCTTTCCATTACGGGATACACTCCCTGCTTCCGCAGCGAGGCTGGCTCGTATGGAAAAGATGTGCGCGGGATCATTCGCCAGCACCAGTTCCAGAAAGTTGAGCTGGTAAAGTTCACCCGTCCGGAAGATTCTTATGCGCAACATGAACAGTTGACGCATGATGCCGAAATGGTGCTGCAAAAGCTGGGGCTGCATTATCGCGTGATGCTGCTCTGCACTGGCGACATGGGAGCGGCGTCGGCCAAGACTTACGACCTTGAAGTCTGGCTGCCCGGCCAGCAGCTCTACCGGGAAATCTCTTCCTGCTCCAACTTTGAGGCCTATCAGGCGCGGCGGGCGAACATCCGCTACCGCCCGGAAGGCAGCAAACGTAGCGAATATCTGCACACTCTGAACGGCAGCGGCCTCGCAGTCGGCCGCACTTGGCTGGCGATCCTTGAGAATTACCAGCAGGCAGACGGAAGTGTGGTGATTCCGGAAGCTCTCAGGCCGTACATGGGCGGCGCGGAAAAAATCACCGCAAAGATATTCTGAGCCTGCATTCCGGAACCAGCGCGTACTTTGGAATTACCGCTCACCGCCGGAATCGGTGCTGCTACTCAATTTTGGCAATCTTGGCAATTCTGGCAATTTTCGGCGGGAACCAAGACTTTCAAGTGTGTGACAAGATTGCCCGCAGATGCCATGCTTCTATACACTTAGAACATGTCCCGTGTCTGGCGTACGATTAAGGGCTATGTCTTCTGGACGTATGAGCGAGGCAGCTTCCACTATGACGTAATGGTCACGGTGATTCTGCTGTTCATCTTCATTGCCCCCCGTTTCATTAACTTCAAAGACCAACCGGCAGAGCACGTTGAGCATCAAAACAGCATCGTCATAACTCCGGACGGCAGCAAAGGCATGGTTTACCAGGTGGACGCCTCCGCAGTGGATGCGCAGGACGAAGACATGGTCAGGCAGAACTTTGCCCATTTTCTCCGTCCCATAACGGGCCCTGTGCGAGTGGAGAAAGTGGAGCCGGTGCGCGACCAGAAAGGGCACATTGTGGCTTACCGTGGTTGGGTTCGCCGCTGACGATTCACCGCAGATTCAAGCGGTTTCAGAACGATAGCAATGAAAAAATTATTTTTGACGATCGCAGTCCTGGTTTTGCCGGCTGTGTTGCTCTTGGCAAGTGGCCCTGTCACGGCTACCAGCTCTGCCGCAAAGCATGCGCCTAAAGCGCATCAAACCAGCGCCCCGTCTGCACCCGCGCAATCTGCTGCAGCACCGCAAGATCTGAAAAGTCTTCTGGCAGAGATGGACCAGGCAGCGGCAACGTTCAAATCTGCGCAAGCGGATTTCGAGTGGGACCAGTACCAGAAAGTGGTGGACGAACACGATATCCAGAAAGGGCAAATCTACTTTCGCAAGACCAAAGGCGGCATGGATGCAGCAGTGAAGGTGGTCTCGCCCGATCCAAAACAGGTGCTCTTCAAAGATGGGAAGTTGAGCCTCTACCAGCCCAGGATCGACCAGGTGACGGAATATAAGGCAGGCCAGAACCGCGGCGAAGTCGAATCATTTATGAGCCTGGGTTTTGGCGCGAGCGGAACCGATTTGGCCAGGAATTTTGTAATCAATCTCCAGGGATGGGACACCGTAGACGGCGTGAGAACGGCCAGGCTGGACCTTACGCCGAAGCAGGAAAAGGTGAAAGCATCGCTCAGCCACGTCCTGCTGTGGATGGATCCAAAGAGAAACGTCTCCATCAAGCAGCAATTTTTTGAGCCGAGCGGTGATTATCGTCTTACGCATTACACCAACATTAAGTTAAACGGCAGAATTTCTGACGATGTCTTTCGCCTGAAAACCACCTCAAACACCAAAATTGTGCAGCCGCAGTAACGCTGGCGGCAGCGGGAGTCAGAATAGGCTCAATAAGCGATTTGAGGTTTGCTTTCAACGATTTGTCTGCTACTCTGCAACAGTCGGTGCTGCCGAGGCATCGAAGCTAAAGACGGGCGAGGTGCGCGCAGTGGCCAAAGTTTTCACCATTCCAGTTCTTCCCGATCCCAGCCGGCGCAAAGGCAAGAAACGCGTCCAAGACCCGCGCTACATTGAAGGACAGCGCCTGCTGCTTGAAGCCATGAAATATCTCATGCAACAGGACTCCGAAAATAACAAGCCGGCTGTGATGCTCCTCTCTGAACACTTCCGTACCCGCTTCCGCATGTCCGATCGTCCAGCGGAGGTAATTACACCTCCGGCGCCGAAGTAAAGTTTTGTTCAGTTATGTTTACTCTTAAGTTATCTGGGTTTTCCCGGATCAATCTCCTCTATTTTTAGTTGTTCCCGCCAAATCCAGAATTCAATATCAGCAAACATTGTGAATTCGTAATACCGAATTCATCGCGTTACGATTATCCACTTATCTCCTTGTTTTAGAACTACTTTCAGTTTGGAACTCAAGCTGCAGAATGTCTGGTCAGCAATTCAGAAGCTGAAAGAAGCCTCCTTTGGCAAAAGAAGCTACGGGATTGCTGCGTTTAAAGATTCCTTAACAAATACCTAACGACAAATAGATGGAGTTAATAGGAATGAATCGTAGATTGCACAGCAGTTTGGCGTTTATAACAACATGTTTATTACTGCTATGGTGTATTCCCTCCATGGGTCAAGTGCTGAAGGGTTCGATCTCCGGCACGGTAACTGATCCGCAGGGCGCCGTAGTATCCGGTGCGCAGGTGAAAGCCACCAATACAGCCACCGGCGTTGTTCTTACTACCACATCTGACAGTGCCGGCTTGTTCCGGTTTAGCCTGATCCCCACGGGCGAATACAAAGTTGAGGTTTCAGCTCAGGGATTCCAAACAGCAGTCCAGAGCAACATCCTCGTTGCAGCCGGCCGCGATAGCGGATTGGGGGCAATCAAGATGACCGTGGGTGGAACGAGTGAGACCATTGAGGTCACTGCAGCCGCTCCGCTCATCGAGAGCACCCAGGCGCAGGTAACCAACACTTTCTCCGGCACCGCACTCACGAGTTTCGCCGGAGTTCAGGAAAACCAGGGTCTCGATAACCTGGCTCTGTTTGTTCCCGGTGTGGTTTCAGCACGCGACCAGAATTTTTCCAACACCAATGGCGGAGGCGGCTTTGCTGTGAACGGTCTTCGCGGCCGCAACAATGATCAGGAAATCGACGGGCAGAACAACAATGACAACAGCGTGGCCGGGCCTGCGTTGTTCCTGAGCGACCCGGAGTTTGTCGCACAGTACGTCATCATTACCAACAATTTCGGGCCGGAATATGGCCGCAACGCCGGATCAGTGGTGAACTTGATCACCAAGAGTGGCGGTAATGCTTGGCATGGCAGCATCTACGAAAATGAGAACAACTCGATTCTCAACAGCATGACGAGCACGCAACTCAATAATGGATTAAAGCAACCCCCACGCGCGAACGACGAGTTCGGTGGCTTCACTATCGGTGGGCCTATGGTTAAAAACAAGGCCTTCTTTTTTGGTGGCTTTGATCAGGAAATCCTCTCTGCCAGCACGCTCTATAGCTCGGGAGCGCTCACACCAACACCTGCGGGCTTAGCTACTCTAGCCGGCTGCTTCCCGACTGGGGCTGCCGCGAATGCAGTGGCCGCACTAAGCAAATTTGGACCGTATGGTGTTTCCGCGGGCAATCCAACGCCCACTGGCGTTGTCTCAAGCGGACCAGCAAGCGGACAACCTGGCGCCGGACCGTTAGCAATTGACAATTGCGGATTTGTGGAACTCGGTGGTGTTTCTCGAATTCTTCCAACTCCGTTTCACGGGTTCAATTTCATCACCAGGGAAGACTTCAGCATCGGCAACAATGACAACTTAACCGCGCGTTATCTCTTTAATCGCGGCAATTCCTTCAACCTGAACGATAACGGCGCTGCCGGTTATGTGTTTAACGTTCCGGCCTTGTCGCAGGCTGTACTCCTCAGCGAAACCCACAACTTCAGTCCTCGCATGATCAATGAAGCACGTGTGAGTTTCGACCGGGTCAACGTGGAGTTCGGCGGCAACTCAATTGGCAACGAGCCTACTACCAGCAACATATTCTCTGCTTTGTCCGATGTGATTATCCAGGATCCCAACTTCCTCGGCTTCGGCGTGAATGCCGGTTTGCCCCAGGGACGCGTAGTGAACACCTGGCAGGCGCAGGACAACTGGAACTATGTGGTCGGTAAACACGCATTCAAGGCGGGCGTGAACTGGACTCGCCAGCAGTCT
>DATFDA010000034.1:0-4357 GCA_035252525.1 Candidatus Angelobacter sp.
AAATCCTGACCACATCAGAGCCGTGGCCGATGCATGCAGCAACCTTGAACCGGCCAGGCGTGATGTGAAGATCACGCCGGCAGCGGCGAGCGCTTACAGCATGGTACCGCTGGACCTGGATCCCAAGCCGCTGATTGTGGCGGAAGAAATGAACACCACCACGCGGGTGGAGCACTTCAAGAACATGGTCCGTGACGGCAAATATGACGACATTCTGGCCCTGGCGAAGAAGCTGGTAGCGGAAGGCTCGCACATGCTGGACCTGTGCTGTGCCATTGTGGGCGAGGACGAAAAGGGCTACATGAGTTCCATTCTGGAAAAAGTAGCCACGCGCGTCCCCGCGCCCATTACGGTGGATTCCACTGAAGCTGACGTGATTGAGGAAGCGCTCAAGCGCATTCCCGGCAAAGCCATTATCAACTCCATCAATCTGGAAGACGGTGAGAAACGGACCGCGAAGGTCCTGCCGATGGCGAAGCGCTACGGAGCGGCCGTGATTGCGCTGACCATTGATGAAGACGGCATGGCGCTTACGGCGGAGAAGAAGACTGCGGTAGCCAAGAGAATTTTCAAGCTGGCGACGGAGAAGTACGGGATTCGTCCGGCAGACCTGATTTTCGACGCATTGACCTTACCGATTTCCACCGGCCAGGAAGAATATCGGACGGCGGGCATTGAGACGCTGAAGGCGATCGAGCAAATCAAACAGGAGTTGCCGGAAGTAAAGACCATTCTGGGCGTGAGCAATATTTCCTTTGGCCTGAATACCTACGCGCGGCGGGTGCTGAACAGCGTGTTTATGAAAGAGGCGGTGGACCACGGATTGGATATGGCGATTGTCAATTACGCCAAGATCTATCCCTTGTACAAAATTCCTGAAGTTGAAGTGGATCTGGCGCGCAAGCTGATCTATCGCGACACAAGCGGCGGTGATCCTCTGCAGGTCTATATGGCGCATTTTGCCGGGGCGACACAGCAGCCGCAGACAGAGTTGGCGCCGCTGGAATCGCTTTCAGTGGAAGACAAGCTGAAGCGCTGCATCATCAATGGCGAGAAGGCGCTGGGTGAAGGAGCGAAGCGAGAGTCGTTGGAGCAGATTCTGGACGAAGCGCTCACCACCTACAAACCGCTCGAAATCATCAACACGGTCCTGCTGGACGGAATGAAGACAGTAGGTGAGCTGTTCGGCGCGCGCAAGATGCAGTTGCCGTCAGTGCTGGATTCAGCCGGCGTGATGAAACAGGCCGTTGCCTATCTTGAGCCAATGATGGAAAAGGCCGAAGGCGCGCAAAAGGGGACCATTGTCCTGGCCACGGTGAAAGGCGATGTCCACGATATTGGGAAGAACCTGGTTGATATCATCCTGAGCAACAACGGCTACAAGGTGGTAAACCTGGGAATCAAGCAGCCTTCTGACTCCATTATTACTGCCGCCCGCCAGCACAATGCCCACGCCATTGGTCTAAGCGGATTGCTGGTGAAATCAACACTGGAGATGAAGTATGTGATCCAGGATCTGGAAGCGCAGAAGCTGGAATTTCCAGTGATCTGCGGCGGTGCTGCTCTGACGCGCAAGTATGTGGAAGACGATCTGCGGCGGGAATACTCCAATTCTGTCTTCTATGCCGATGATGCCTTTGCAGGGCTGCACATCATGGATGACTTGACCTCAGCCAATGGCGAACGCGAGAAACGATTGGAAGAAGGGCGCAAGGTGAAAGAATTTTTGAGAGCAGCAGTGGCGGCCGCGACGGGCGATGGCCCTGCCAGTACTGAACGCTCGCCGATTGTGCAGCCCGCTCCCAATATTCCGGTGCCGCCCTTTTACGGTGTGCGTGTACGCAAGGACTTTGACCTGAACGAACTTTTCCCGTACATCAACCACACGGCGCTGTTCAAGAATCAGTGGCAATTGAAGACAGCGTCGCAGCAGGATTATGCGCGGCTGGTGGAGGAAAAATACAAACCGGTTCTGGATGAGTTACAGAAGGAAGTTATTGCCAGCGGCTGGTTTGAACCCAAGGTAGTCTACGGATATTTCGCCTGCCAGAGTGAAGGCAACGATGTGATCTTGTACGACTCACCGGAATCCAGAAAAGAAATTCAGAGATTTACCTTTCCCAGGCAGCGCGAAGGAAGAAAACTGAGCATTGCTGATTTCTTCCTGCCGAAAGGAGCCGGCAAACTGGATGTGATCGCGCTCTCAGTTGTGACCATTGGCAGCCGCGCGTCATCTGAGACAAAAAAGCTGTTTGATGCAGGTGAATTCACGCGCTATCTCTACTTGCACGGATTGAGCGTGGAAACAGCGGAAGCGCTGGCAGAATATTTCCACAAAGAAATGCGCGAGGAGCTGGGGATCGCGGGCGATGACGCGCCGCGCACCAGTGATTTATTCCATCAGAAATACCGCGGATCGCGCTATTCATTCGGCTATCCCGCATGCCCCAACCTTGAAGACCAGACAAAGATCTTTGCTCTGCTCAAGCCGGAAGCAAACATTGGCGTGTGCCTGACCAGCGGATTTCACATGGAGCCGGAACAATCAACGTCAGCCATTATCGTGCATCATCCGCAGGCAAAGTATTTTGTGGCCTAGAAACGCACATTCAGACTGCCTCTTAATTGACGTTGCGAACTCGACTTGTACGAACCCGAGCGGATGAGAACAGGGACGTTGCAATCTGAAATGGGTTGTTGAAGTTGAACCTTCTGCCGCACAGCCCCATCAATCTTCCTTTTTTCCGAATCTTTACAATATTTTGCCAGCTCATTCGTCTGCAATAAGGAATGAAGGCGGCAATGAGCGCTGACTGGATGACTGCCGAACAGGACCAACGGATCACTGAGACTGTGAGGCGCGAGCGGACACGGCTGCGCAACTTCATTCGCCGACGTGTACGGGACGAAGGCGACGCAGAAGACATCCTGCAGGATGTTTTCTCCGAATTCGTGGAGGCTTACCGGCTGATGAAGCCGATTGAGCAGGTAGGTGCGTGGCTGTTCCGTGTGGCGCGGAACAGGATTATTGACAGATTTCGCAGAAAACGCCCTGAAGTACGGGCTTCTGACTTACAGGCGGTAAATGAGAACGAGCCGCTCATGCTGGAAGAACTGCTTCCCTCCCCTGATGGCGGTCCCGACGCTGCATACGCGCGAGCATTACTGATGGAAGAGATTGAGAGTGCGCTGGATGAGCTTCCTGAAGAGCAATTGGAAGTTTTCCTGGCGCACGAGTTGGAGGGCCGCAGCTTTAAGGAGCTGGCGGCTGAAACCGGAGTGAGCGTGAACACACTGTTATCTCGCAAGCGATATGCGGTGTTGCATTTGCGCAAGAGACTGGAAGCAATTCACAAAGAATTTGTTGAGGGTTAAGAAATGAGAGCACGCAGGATTGTTTCATTGATTGTGAGAGTTCTACTTTTCGCGGTGATCGTATTTGTTGGTTTTGGCCAAGCCGTGCTGCACCTGTGGAACTGGCTGATGCCGGAGCTGTTTGGCCTGCACACAATTACGTTTTGGCAGGCGGTGGGATTGCTGGCCCTGAGCTGGCTTTTATTTGGTGGGTGGCGCGGTTTCCACGGGCCGCACGGCGGTCGCGGGCACTGGCGGCGGCGGATGGCGGAGCGCTGGGAGCAGATGACGCCGGAAGAGCGGGAGAAGTTCCGTGGAGCGTTCCGCGGGAGTTGCGGACGAGTAGCCCCGCCATCGCCCGAGGCGTGAGAAAGGTTGTGCGGCTTTCGCCCGCTAATCGCATTTGCTGAGAGAGAATTGCAATATGGCTCAAAGGACTTGACTACGGCGAATAAAGAGCGTATATTTGGAAGTGCACCTTGGCAGTTTAGCGGTCACTGGCTGTCGCTTGCGGCCCCAGGGCTGGAGTGGCGCGATGGGCTCTTTGACAATATCCGATCGGTAAAGGTTGGGTAGATTGGCTCAGAAAATCGCACAAGAGAAAAATGGCGCGCGGGGAATCAACGCCGGGGTGACTCTGTGTAACTCCTTTGTTTTCCTAGTGAGGTGGTAAGGGGGGTGGGGGGCGTAGAGAGGATCAAATCCAGCAGATGGTTACCGGCGTTGGGGTCCCGGATGTTGACTTTTGCGGAACCGAGCGTGCTGGCAAGACCCTTTTTTACGAATTTTTCATGGCAAAAGGAAACTCTTGAAGCAGGACGAACGTATTATCGCAGTAGGAACAAGAAAATCGCGACCCAAAAAATGCAACGTTTACAAAAATAAATTCACTTAATTAGTCGATAACAGCCAAGGACAAACGTCTATAGATGTAACCGCAAAAAGGGAGCAACCATGCTGAGCTTTACGATCAATAACTTAGGCGATGTCGCGATTTTTGAAT
>DATFDA010000035.1:0-2643 GCA_035252525.1 Candidatus Angelobacter sp.
GCCATGACAGTTGAGGCCCGAAAAGCGGCAACAGAAATGCGGATTTAAAAAATGAACAGCCCCGGCAGGGAGCCGAGGCTGTTCAAATCAAAGGCAGCTTATTTGGCTTCAAAACGGCTTCCTTCCATGATCTTAGTCCGCACGCCGTCAATAGTGGCGGGAATTGGATCATGGGGGATGCCTTTAATCGTGTAGATAAGGATTGCTGGTTCGGCGGGGTCGTCATCACTCCGGCCCACGGCAATGCCCTGAACACCTTTTTGTGACATCACTGTGTCCCGATGAGCCTGCTTCACTGTAATCGTGCTCAGAAGCTGAGCTTTGGTGAGTTGCGGCGGTGTGCCGGCGTAAACGACGCGTGTGCGGATACCATCGAGCGTGGCTGGAATCGACGTGGCTGGAGTGCCTTTCAGGTTGATGACCAGCGCCCCATCGCCTGGGCTATCCGCGCTGGCACCAACATCAACTGATCTGACAGCCCGATCAGACATCAGTGCCTTTGCATACCGGTCACGGACGGAGGTCGCGGCGGCGCGCTGCTGGGGCGTGAGTGTGGACGCTGAGCCAATCCCAACCTGGGTGCTGGAGATGCTCTGGGTCGGTGCGCAACTGACGGGATGATCCGCTCCCCCAACGATTTGAGGCACCACCGCGGGCGGGCCGGGGTCCGTTAGCGCGGTAATCACGTCCTGAATTGGATTTGCCACTGCGCCATTGGTGCCAGTCGCAAAAAGAAGACCCATGGGGCGTGCTGTGTCAGCGGTCACCAGAAGTGAACCGGAGTCACCCGCTTGAATGAAGTTGGCTCCGTTTACGACGATCTGGTTGTTGAAAGTGGCAGAAAAGGCTTTTGGCCCATTACAGGATGACTCGTAATCAACAAAAAAGTCTCCGCTGACAGCTTGAATCGTGGAACAGGTCAACGCGCTGGTGCGGCCGCTCTTGGCCACCTGCTGTCCCGGAGTGGGAATGCCTGTAAACAGAGTCGCCGAAGGTGGTGCATCGCCGATACTCGTCGGCCCTGCGGGACCCAAGTCAAGAATGGAGCCGGTTACATCTACTTCTCCCGGAGCTACAGATGCAATCGCAGCGTCGGTATTGCTTGGAGATTTGCCGCAGAAAGGCGCGGTCGATTGCGCGCATCCGGCAGGGTCATCTCCTGCCGTGGGCTTCAGCTTAGCCCCCGCAGTTAGGTTCGCCACGGTCTTATTGGACGCGCCGAAACACAAAGCAGGTCCTGGCTGGTTGATTGCCTGACCAGCGGTGCCAAAGCTGGACTCGTCCAACACGTGATTGTTACTCAGAATGAAGGTGCCCGCCCCACGACTCCAGAGGCTACCGAGTGTGCCTATGCAGCAGCCACCTTTGGGAGCTGGACTGTTATCAACGTCATCTACATTGCCGCCGGAAGTTCCAAGCTTGATGGGTCCCGATTGAAAGCTTTGGTGGGTGTTTGCATAAACCACAACGGCCGTGGCTACTCCAGTCCCACTCGGGGTAGTTCCGGTAATGGTCGCCGTGTTCTGGCCTGTGCCAGGAAATGCCGCAGGCGCCAAATACACGCCTGTCTGGCTATCAATGCTTCCCGGGCCGGTCAAACTCCAGGTGATCGAGGTTGCTCCAGGAATTGAGAAAGTTTGCGAGCCACCGATGATTACGTTGGCGGAACTTGGGCTTATGGGAAGCGTGGGCGTAGGCGTGGGAGGTGGCGTGCTGCTGCCGCCGCCGCAGGCCAACAAACCGATCAGAACAAAAGAAATGAGAAACGCTGAAACAATCCTGGTCATCACAAAGCTCCATCCTTGTTGCGGAAAAGCAAATTCCCTTAAGTATAGGCCGAGTAGATGTTAAGTACAGGATTCTAAGAGAGGTTCATCTGGTTATCCAGAGTCGTAGGCCGAAAGTAATAAGAATTGTAAAGAGATTGCCAAATTGCCGGAACTGCCAAAATTGCCAGAATTGAGAAAAACTGAATCTTGCAGCGTCTCCAGAGCCGTTATCTGAAAAAAGGGCGGCCGTTGGAGCTTCTCATTTTTGCAATTTTGGCAATTCCGGCGATTCTGGCAATTCCGGCAATTCTTTCTTATCCGATGTCCTCGTTAAAGTTCTCCAGGTAATCTCTTACCGCCACCAGGAACTGGTCAGCGTCGGCGCCGTCCACAATGCGGTGGTCGTATCCCAGCACCAGCCGGATGATATGGCGCACGGCAATGGAATCATTTCCATCCTCGTCGGTGACAACCACCGGCTCTTTGAAGATGCCACCCATGCCTAATATGGCGACTTGCGGCTGAAGAATAATCGGCGTCCCGAACTGCGGGCCATAGATTCCCGGGTTGGTGATGGTGATGGTGCCGCCCTGCACTTCATCCGGCAGCAGTTTCTTGTTGCGGGCGCGCTCACCCAGGTCACTGATGGCGCGTTGCAAGCCGACAAAGCTCAGGTTCTCCGCGCCTTTCACCACCGGCACAATGAGTCCCCATTCCAGCGCGACGGCAATGCCAATATTGACATTCTTGTGATACTGAATGCTGTCACCCGTAACTGAGGCGTTGACTACCGGCTTCACGCGAATGCCATGCATTAGCGCTTTGGCGATGAATGGCATATAGGTCAATTTCACTCCGTGCCGTGCTTCCCACT
>DATFDA010000036.1:0-8746 GCA_035252525.1 Candidatus Angelobacter sp.
GCCGATTTTGAGCGCGGACTGGCCATGCGCATGAATGAAGTGCCTGCCTTCCCTGACGCCATGGCCTTTGCCGCAACCAGCAACCCGGCCAATGCGGAACGTTTTGGCGCGATTGTGGCGGAAGAGTCGAGAGCGGTGGGAATCAACTGGGATTACTATCCAATTGCCGACGTGAACATCAATCCGCAGAACCCCATCATCAACACGCGGTCGTACGGGGAATATCCCGCCACTGTGGGAGAGTTTGTGGCGGCGTTCATCCGTGGCGCGCGCTCCCACGGAATGCTGACCACGGCAAAGCATTTTCCCGGCCACGGCGACACGGGCACGGATTCGCACCTGAACGTGCCCCGCGTTACGGCTGATCTGTCCCGGCTGCAAAGCGTTGAACTGCCGCCCTTCAAACAGGCCATTGCCGCGGGAACTGACGCAGTGATGGTGGCCCACGTGAGCGTCCCGGCGCTGGAGCCGGATGCGAACAAAGTTGCAACCACATCCGCCAAGGTGGTTAACGGCCTGCTGCGGAACCAGCTTGGGTTCAAGGGAGTTGTGGTGACGGACGCGATGGATATGCAAGGCCTCACCAACCTTTATCCTCCGAGCGCAGGCAATCCTGCCGGACGGGCGGCCGTGGATGCAATCAAGGCTGGTGACGATTTTCTTCTGCTGCCCAGCGATCTTGATGGCGCTTTCCGCGGAGTGATGGATGCCGTGCACAGCGGCGAGATTCCCGAGTCGCGCATTGACGAATCCGTCCGCCGCATCCTGGAGATGAAGGCTTCCGTGGGCCTGGATAAGGCACGTCTGGTTGATATTGAGCAAGTCCCCTATCTGGTAAGTAAACAGTCTGATATGGACTTTGCCCAGCAGGTGGCGGATGAGGCCATAACGCTGGTGCGCGATAACGGCAAGGTGCTGCCGCTGACAAAATTTCTTCCTCCGCCGCCGGCTCAGGGCGCTTATGCTCATGTGCCTGTGCCGCCGAGCGCCCAGGTTGTGACCATCATTATGGGTGACAACGCTCATTTTGGTCCGGGGCGTGGATTTGAAAACGCCGTGCGGGCCAGACGCGCCGATGCGACGATTTTTTATGTCGATCCTAACCTCGCATTCCCGCTGGCCGGTCCGATTCTGCAGGCAGTAAAAGATGCCGGCAAGGTGGTTGTGGCCGTTTACTTGTCGCCGGTTTCAGGGAAACAAGTGATGGTAGATGGCCAGTTGGTCAACAGCGTTGGCGTGGAGGGTGCAAGCTCTGAACTGCTGAAGCAGGTATTGGAACTGGCCGCTCCCAAGACGGTGGTTGTGGCAATGGGAAATCCATATATTGCTACCAGCTTTCCCGCAATTGAGAATTACATCTGCACCTTCTCCAGCGTTTCCTCATCTGAGCTGAGCGCCGTGAAAGTGCTGTTTGGAGAGTTGCAGCCGCGCGGAAAGCTGCCCGTAACGTTGCCGGGAATTGCGGCGCGAGGGTTTTCATGGCCTGTGGCAGGACAGCAACCTGTTCATCAGCGGAATGGCAAGCGCTGGGGTGGATGATTGCACCACTGCGCGTGCGATATGGAGATGAGGCGCGTTGTCATGCCGCTTTTATTTGAGTCATAGATCAGAAGGGACGTGGGAGGACTTGTGCGACGATTCGTAAGTGTAGCGTTGGGCTTAGGTGCTTTGCTTCTCACTTCGTGCAGCGGAGACAAGACAAAGAACGGACCAGGCGGAGTCACTTTACCTCCAGCCGGCAGTGCGCCTGCGGCATCCGGTACACCCGAGCAAGCCAGCAAGGTGAACGTATGCGCCTTCTTCAGTGAGGCCGATGCCCGGAGCATCATGGGTGTTCCTATGAAGCGTTCAGACAAGACCAACCCGCAAAGAAACTGCATGTATGAAGAAGCCACGGCGCGGCCAAACTCCATTGGCCCAGGCACTATTTCTCTGACTCTGGACCAGCACCAGACCATGGCTGACGAAGATAAAGCATGGGCTGAAGTAAAAGAAGTCCGCCACCTTCAGCCGGGGCAGAAAAATGTGCAGGCCGTGGCCGGAATAGGCGATGAAGCCTACTTTACCGGCAACTCGGAAAAAGGCAAAGTTGGCGTGGCTGGGATCATTGTTCGACAGGGAAAATCTGACTTTATGCTTGACTCCATGGTGCTGGAATATATGGCGTCGCCAAACGCCATGGAGTCAGTGGCCAAGAAGGTGGCAGAGCAACTGAAGTGAGCGTCTTCACCCTTGGTTGATACAGGCTCTCACAAGCCGGTATATAGCTGTAATGAAGCCCAGTAATACGGAGGCGGAGGGGATTGAGTGGCGTGAATCATCTTCAGCTTCGCTAAGCGCAGCGCTGCAGCCGCGGACTGTCCGTGTACGATTCCGGAATAGAGCCCGCCCATTAATTGAGGGCTCGATTTGTCATCCACATCCCAAAGTCCCGCCACTACCTGGTGCGCTCCGGCACGCATGAACGCCCATTGCAGCCCGAGGAGCCCTTCCGCTGACGTCCGGAACTTCCCGATGCTGTAACAACCGGAGACGGATACCAGTTCAGCGTTGAGCCTGTGCTTCGTCTGCACGATATCGCGAGCAAAGAGTTTGAACGAGCCACCCGGAGCGCTGGCAAGGATGATGGCTGATTGCATTGGGTCTGAAGAACTGGCATCGGAGTGGGTGGCAAACTCAATGTATTTGAACCGGCTGGGCTGGCTTGAGGCATATGCATCGGGAGTGGCCGCCGCATCCTCAAAGACTTTACGTTGCGCGGGCGGGAACTGATCTTTGACGCTATCCACTTCCTCATGAGCGTGAGGCAACAGAGGGTACTGTGGCGAGACCTGCTTCGGCGCTCCTATGATCAGCGCACCTGTCCCGTGGCGCGAAACACGTTTTTCGGCCAACAGCAAATCAATGGAGCTGGCATTCTCAATTTCTGCATCCTCGATCCAGTAATGGGGGTGGCCTGCATCCGAGACGAGCGCCTCGAAATTGATTCGATACAATGCGCTGTCACCTACAAGAATGACGTGGGCGTTATGGGGAATCAGAGCTGCCATGGGAGCGATCAGAATCTGATAAAGCTTTTTCTCGGCTGGGCTTGAATCAATCGGAGTGTGTTGATCAATCTCCTCCCTGTAAGTGTCGGCCAGAGTCTCCAGATCGTTTTGGTTAATGCCCAGTGCCTTCATTTCCAGCTTGTTCGCGGTCAGGATCCAGGCATAAGTTTCGTGTTCGGCCTCGTAGTACGCAAGAAGCACGCTACGGCGATCTCGCAGCATGGACTTGATCTTGTTGACCCAATTGGCCGCATCGTCTTTAGCCGGCTTGAACCCTAGTTGCTCGGTGAGTGTGCGCGCCCGTGCCAGTTGAGCCACTTGCAACGCCCGCTCCGGACGGTTTTGTTGGAAGAGGAAAGCAATGTAGTCGTCGAAAATGGGCAGATTGCCCAGCATCGCGATCCTGAACTCAACGTTTTTTCTTCGGGCCGCCTCCTCAACCATCGTGTTAATGCTCTTCTGAAACCATCCATCTGCCCATAGCGGCTTGCCTTGTGCTGCATAGACTCTTGCCAGTTCAGCCTCGACCATCCAGGTACGACGGGCATCATTCCTGACTACAGGTAGCAGATCCAATAGAAGCTGCTCGGCTTTCACCTCGTCATGAGAGGAAGCGGCAATGCAAGCTTCATCAAACCTGAAATCGGCGGCACTGTCACCTTGCAGGTTAAGCTTGGCCGCCTCCGCATGGAAATCGATGGCCTGCTTCAGATCACCTTTCAGCAGCGTAAGCAGCGTCAGGTTGTTAAGAGCTATTCCCGCGATATCATCGCTGCGAGTGCTACGGGCCAGCGAAAGCGCTCTGCGGAAATATTCTTCAGCAAGTCCGGAACGTCCCGTATTGTCATAAGCTCGGCCGATATCGAGGAGCCATTTCTGCTGGTGCTCTGCGATGCCCAGTTTGCCTGCAAGCTTTTCGGCAGCCTGCGATTTTTCGAGTCCTCTCTGGAAATCTCCCAACTCCGCATAGAAGAAGCCCTGGTTTCCCAAGGCTCCCTCTTCGAAAAAAGAAGCCGATAATTTGTGGCTGAGGTCTTCGACCTGAGCATAGCGATCCAGTGCTGACTCGTACTCATGCGAAAGACGTGCGCATACGCCTAATCCCATTAATGCATACAGTCTGGTGAATTGATCAGGATTGCCGGCCTGAGCGGCGGTGGCAAAAGACTTTTCCGCATCTTTGATCTGTCCTCGGGTGAGCTGGCATCTTCCTCGAAAGAGTGCGACCTCGTCGAGCAATGTTGGATTCAGGCCGGCCAGCCGAACTGCGTCTTGGAGATCGTGATCAGCAGCGGAATCGTTGTGCAACTTGCAATTAGCTGAACTATGGGCGAGCGCATATCGCCAGCGCACGTCAAAGGACAGATTAGAAGGCGGACCATCGCCGAGGATCTGAATGGCTTGTTCAGGCTTGTCATCCCGTAAAGCGGCCTCGGCCAACAGGGTACGGAATTTCCAGTTCACGGCTGGATAAGTGCCTGCTTTACGCAGGGCAGCCCGCGCCTGCAGTACAGCTTGCGCGGTATCGCCGCGCTGAAACTGCAGGCGGGCTTCTGTGTAAAGTTGTTCCAACTTTCTCTGTGAAGGGGCGCATCCCCAATTCAATAAAACAAAGAAGCAAAGAGCTGTGAGCGTTATCCGCCTGTTCCTGTAGTGCCGCCGCTCCCACCAGTGCTGCCTCCGCTGGTAGTGCCGTGCCCTGACGAGCACATCTGCACCATGAACATGACCAGGTTTCGCGAATGCTTGTGCACAACCATCTCGCCCAAACGAATTACTCCAAACTTGGGGATGCAGATGATCGAGCCGTATACCGTGACTTCGGAAGGATAATCGAATTGCACCTTGTTCCCGACCGACAACCGGTAGACTCCGCGGTCTGCTGGACGCTTCGCCTTGTCGCCCTTCCATTCGTTCACCAATCGGGACATGCCACTGAGCGCGTGGTATGTACCCTCCATGTCCGTC
Organism: Candidatus Angelobacter sp.; assembly: GCA_035252525.1. Taxonomy (GTDB): domain Bacteria; phylum Acidobacteriota; class Terriglobia; order Terriglobales; family Acidobacteriaceae; genus Angelobacter. The sequence continues at coordinate 5,019 of DATFDA010000036.1, forward strand.
ATTTCCTTGTCGCTCAACCCAGTCAAACCACTCCCGAGCAGCATTGGATCCGTTGTACCCTGCTGATGGCCCTGTGCGAGCTTGGAATATGTATCGTGCTGGTGATGGAGCTGAGTGTCTAATTTTACCTCGACCTTGTGGCCGGCAATCCGCAGGTTCTCAAAATAGCTGCCGGTAATATCGAAGCTGGATTCTGTCTTTCCATCGGAGGGATAGTAAATGGCCAGACGTGAAACGATCCTATCCGCCGTCAGCATGTCAGCAACGTTCACATACTCAAGTACGCTCCAGGCGTGTGTTGTGTAGGTGTCATGGCAGTCGTCAAAGCTTCCTCCGACTTCCGAATAGGCATTTTCAAATGAGACAAGTCCATCGACTTTCTGTGCCGACGATCGATTGGTACCGTGACCGCCGTGGGCTGAAAGTACGCTTGCAGCCTGGGGCGGAAGGCTATGTTTTTTGGGGCGCTCAAAATCCGCTGAGATTGCGTACGTAGAAGCGTTGTAGACGTACTGAGAATGGTGGCGCGTGCAAGGCATCTTCTTCTCCCAATGAATTTAATTTGAAATCTAAAAGGAGGCCGATCTACAGCAATCGTGCGAGAGCCAGCATGTGAAGAAACTGGTGAAGCGATTGTACTACTCTCGTATCACGACGCAATCGTGCGGGGGCGGGCAGGGGGAATAAATTTTTTTTAATGCTAGTTCTTAGCTTTTACTCATTTGGAAAACTTCAAAATGAACGCTCCGCGTCCAACTTCCTTCTCAGTACCATCGGCAGTTCGGCCCAGAATTATTAGGTTGTACTTACCTTCACCCAGGCTGCCTGGCAGCAGGGCGACGTTTGCAACATTTCCGGGAACATCAGGTAGTTCGAATGTTTGTTTGATGGAACCTGCTTCGTTCATCACCTGCGCACGATAGGAAACATAATCTCCACTGCGGCCGTACTCTTCCCCAAGACTCACGACTGCATCGCGCGGAACCTCAATCAGTTTCGCTTCGCCGGCTCCATGCGCGATTCCTGTAAGCATAGAACGAATCTCCGGTCGTGCTACCTTCATGGTCTGCTCAGTTTTGAGCTGGTGAATCCGCAGACCCTGATAGCTGACAATGGAACAGAGCACTAAGGCAAACGCAATAGCAGGAGCCGGGCGCAGCCATCCAGAAAGAGCCGGCATCAGGCGCTCACGCCAGGAAGCAGCAGCACGTACAGCGCTATGCTCACGCCGGGTCATTTCCTGTGCAACCTGTTTGCCGGCTTCGAGAAACTCTGTCCCAAAGGTGACGGCTTCAAGACATTCGGCGCACTCCAGGTAATGCTCCTCAAATGCGTGGCGCTCTTCGGCTGTCATTTCCCTAAGGAGATAGCGCTCGGTTGCGTATTGTTCAAGTGCCTGCTGGTGATTCATAAAGTGCGTTGCCATAATCTAAACTTCCTATCCATCAGCTTAACTGCTGGCTCCCCTGGTCAAGACTTTTCTGGCGCTGGAGAGCGCACGGTGAAGCAAAACCCTGAAATTCTCCCTGGTGGTGCCCAATTCCACACAGATTTCATCCCGTTCTTTTTCGTCGAGGAAGAGCGAAATCAGAATTTTCCGGTCTTTCTCCGGCAGTTTATCCAGCACCCAGTGCGCCGTCTCGTGTAGCTCGGCTTGGCGGGCAGGAGCATCAGCAGGAGTGCGATCATCAGAAAGATCAGGGAACTCGTCGTAATCATCCTGCCAGAGCGGCCATTCGCCGCGGTCATACTCCCACTCAACCCGTTCGCACACGCCGTAAACAAACGATCTGAGGCTTTTAGGATTCTGAACTTTATCTGCGTAAACAGCCTTCAACACCCGGTAAAGGGTCTCCTGGCGAATATCTGCCAGGGGGCTTTCAGAGTAACCGTCACTGCGGAGTTTGGCTTTCAGGAGATTGCTGAAGTAGTCAACAAAGTGGTCCTCCGTCTTGGCGTCGCGGGCACGCAGGCGGCAAAGATATGCTTCATCAAAGGGATAGAGGTCCACGGTGGCAGCGTTCAACCAGTATACTGCACCACCGGACGCGCCTGTCTGGTTTCCCGAGGGTCCGCGCAGCGGAAAGCGCAACACCATGCCTGGTTCTGCACCAGATCTGGAGCGTCGGCGGTTGCTGTGCATCCCCTTCAAAACAAACTCCTTTGCTTGCGGGTGGAAGAGTAAGAGCAATCTGGGCCGCACTCATGCATTACCAGGGCTGAGAGGGCTGTAACAGTGCATAAAACCCCCGGCTCGGCCGGAGGAGGCGCTATAGGCGCGGCAGCTCCATTGGAACTTTCCTGAGCTGTCCCGGAAGATGACGCCCAGAAGCCATCTGGAAGCTGCATTTTCTGGAGCGAGGCTGCAGCCAGCCATGCTCTCTGGTTGCGCAGCCGTGAAAGTATTCGGAGCAACAAAGCCTGCTCGTATGGCTTGCCCAGGTCGAACTGAATGGCAGACTGGCTTACCAGGTTAAGCAAAGGCCAGGGCGCCAGGCCGCTTTCCCAGTCAAGAATCTCTGAGCAAACATAGAAACGCGAGGATTTGCCTGCCGGAGTAGAGGAAATATCGTTACGAAGCTGCGCGATTACGAAATCTCCGCCGGCACGGTCACACATGCTCAGGGCACGCAATGCAGTTGCCGTGATTTCAGCGCTGGCGGGCTCGGCATTCCTGCTGCCGTTTGAGCCTGCGTGCTCGGGACGAGCGGTAAAGCCGCCGTTGGGTTCGCGGCAGCGCAGCAGAAATTCTATGGCCGCGCGGGGCACCACCCGGCGATGGCATCGCAAAGCAAGAATGGCCCACGCCGTGGTGAATGCATCTGCTTCTCCACATGGCCAGCGACTCCAGCCGGAGCCCGCCGTGGCTGTTGCTTCCAAACGGTCGAGCGCTGTTTTGATCTGCTCCTGGAGTTGCAGCGGTATGTATTCAGAAGGAAACTCGCCGAGACGCGCCAGGGTACAGGCAGTAACGCACAGACCAGCCTCATGGTTCCGCGAGGTTGAATCGATCCACTGGCCGTCACGATATGCGCGGGCGAGCCAGCTCAACCCGGCAAAAGTCGAGTTAAGCCCTGAACGGCGGGGAACTGCGTTGGCCAGGATAACGGGATCTATCACTTTTGCCCTCAGCTCCATGGCGTTGGTCAATTCGAATTGCATCCTCTCGAAAAACTGCGGGACTTCGCGCTTCAGTACTAAGTGAGGGTTGGAGCGTGATCGTTGCAGGCACCAGGTGAGAAAGTCTTCAGCGAAATGAACGTGAATTACGGTCATCGTTCAAAATCAATGACTTGCACCAACCGGGCCGATTTCCAACGGCGTTCCTGGCCCAACCATTAGAGTTCCTAATAGTGCTGTATTTCCTCCCTCAGATTTGCTCCCGCACCGCCTTAACAATTGCCAACCACAATCGCCGATAACGCAGGTGATCGATAAGTACAAAGCAGCTAGATCCGAAATTTAAGAAGTTTCTTATCATTCGTTCCGACAAGCAAATTAAACTTTCTAATTTTTCTGGCTAGGCTCTATTTTTCCGGCTAAGTTCTACTCGCTTCGCTGCCTTCTTCCGGAAAAGTCAGGCCGCGAAACCTCAAGACGCCACCTGGGCGCGATAAGCAGCGACGGACCTTCCAACCGGCCTCAATGCCTGTCACGCCTGAAGTGTCTCCACCTACAGGAGCAACAAGAAAAATGAAGAAAAGTCGACGCGATCTGCTCAAACTGGG
>DATFDA010000037.1:0-3002 GCA_035252525.1 Candidatus Angelobacter sp.
AAGCGGCAGGCTTCTTTTTTCGGCGACGGAAACTGCCAGGCCCAGGACTCCTGTAAAACTTTCTTGGTTGGAAGCCGATTGCCGTTTTCCTTTGTTGCAGGAGTTTGAGTTTCGATCAGGAAAGATAGCAGCAAGACAGGAACTCAAAGGTTGAGCCGCAAGAACCGCCCCCTTCCGAGCGGCAGCCCCAGCCACTCCTCGGAGGCGCAAGCAACTCAAATAGCCAACGGTTTTTGCAAAGCTGTTGCAGTTCCTTCCATTGCCAACCGGCGCCGTTCTGGCGCAGAAGACGGAGCTTTTTATGGCAACTGCACCCAAAATTCCTCTTCCCATACACGAAATTGAAAACGTTCTCGCGTTCCGCACCAAAGTTGGGGCGGAAACGATAAGAGGCGCCGAATCCAAGAATCTGGGCACTGTTGATACCAGCCGCTTCGACAAAATTCGTCTGGTGGCGGATGAGCGCATTGGTTCCACCTGCAATGTGTTCATCCGGCTGACCATCATGGAAGGCAGTGAACTGGTGGCCTTCCTTGATCACATTCTGCTCACCCCGCACTCTCAACTCACCCGGGTATATGACGTGCCTGGAACCAAACTGGAGGTCGCCATTGATGGCGTAGGGTCCGCAGCCACAGAGGGCGCAGTGGATATTTTGATTTACGGCCAGTACTGAACACTATTTCGGCGAATGTAAGACGGATGAGCCGGAAAGCGCACTCTTTTTACGGGTGCGCTTTCTTATTGCCGTTATTCAACTTCAAAGAATGGTCGCATCGCCCCGTCGAATGGCTGACAACCCACCAGCGTTGCTGAAACGGCTGCGCTGGCAAATCCTGAGTTTGTTAATAATCCGATGCGCCTCAAATCAAAGATTGCGTGATCAGCGCAATCAGCGGTAGGTCTTGGCTGAGCCCGCTAACAACTGCCCACCTATTGTGCAGTACAGGTCCACCGCCTGATGCAGCTCTTTTTTCGCGATGAACTCCCGGTCTGTGTGGGCCACGTGGATGGAACCCGGCCCGAGCAGTAGCGGCGTTCCCCATTTGCTCAGCGCGGGAACATCCGTGGTGAACGCAGCAACCATGGTTTCAATACCTGGCACGGTGCGGAGCTTCATGAATGGGATTTCCAGCACCACTTCAGCTTCAGCGACTCCCGCCACAGTCTCGGCGATTTCTCTTTTTAGAGCATCAGATTCGCCCACCAGTCGATAGAGAAGCTGCGCCCTGGCGTGATCAGCGATCACGTTCGGCGCTCGTCCGCCCTCAATCAGCCCGATATTGAGGGTACACGGCCCCACTTCAGGATTATCCGGCAGCTTCATCGTTCGCAAACGTTCAAGAGCAGTGAGCAGCTTTTCAATCGCGGACTCGCCCAGATGCGGATAGGCCGAATGCGCCATCTTTCCCCGCGTGATCACTTCAACACGCAACGCGCCCTTTGATGCGACGGCAAGCTTGTTCTCTGTGGGCTCGCCATTAATCAGGAATTTGTTGCCGAGAGGTGATTCATTGGCAATTTTCGCGCCCAGGCTGTCGCGCTCCTCACCCACTAAAAAGAGCATTCCCACTGCCGCGCCGTCTTTACGCAGCCGCTGACAGGCGGCAATCTGGGCAGCAATAATTCCCTTGGCATCGCAGGAACCGCGGCCGTAGACATTGTCGTGGTCTTCTGAAGATAGAATGAAGGGCGGCACAGTGTCCATGTGCGTGGAGAAGACGACCTGCGGCGGAAGGTCATCAAGCGTAGCCAGCAGATTGAAACGTTCGTGCGCAACCGGAATTTTGTGTGTGGTGTAGCCGAGCCGGCAGAGTTCATCGTACAACTCGGCGCCAACAGCGCCTTCATTGCCGCTGATGGATTCAATATCGACGAGCCTGCGGGTTAGTTTGATTGGGTCCATAAACTCGCCGATACAGGATAAATAAAATCCACCACGGAGGCACGGAGACTCGGGGAAAGACAAGACTCCTGCAGATCGAGAAAGATTCCGCGGATCTATCCAACACGGCGACTACAAGCCTGCTAGCGATAATGGAACTGGCTCCTCCGTTGCCTCTGTTCCTCTGTGTTTCAAAAAATTGGGGGTTTCTGGACCGTGGTGAGATTTGGCGTTTTCATGTAAAAAATAGTGTGCCTTCAGAAATCCACTCGTTGTTCTTGCAAGGTCGGGCCGGCCGCCTTGAAGCCCTGCTCAACCAGGGCCAGCCGGATGCCAAATACGCGGCGCTGGTCTGCCATCCTCATCCTTTATATGGCGGAACTGTACACAACAAGGTTGTGTATCGAGCGATGAAAGCCTTGAACGGATTCGGGCTTCCCGTACTTCGTTTTAATTTTCGTGGCGCCGGGCTGAGCGAAGGTGAGCACGACAATGGGCACGGCGAAGTCGATGACGTGCGCACAGCGCTCGACTGGCTCGATTCGGAAATTCATCTTCCGATCCTCTTCTGCGGATTTTCCTTTGGCGCCGCCACCGGACTGCGCGCCGCCTGTCCTGACCCGCGAGTTGTGGGACTGATCTCATTGGGGACGCCAGTTGCGGCCGAAGGCCGTGTGTATACTTACCAATTCCTGGAAGCCTGCGGGAAACCCAAACTGTTTGTGAGCGGAGCGCTAGACCAGTACAGCCCGCAGGAGAAGCTGCGCCGGGTGTTTGCGGCAGCGCGCGATCCCAAAGAACTGGTGCTGGTGGAAGGAGCGGACCACTTCTTTGAAGGCCATCTGCCTGAGCTGCAGAGCGCAATTCAGGATTGGGTGAATAGAAACTTTCATCTGCAGGCGCAACGGATCTGATGTCACTGGGCCATGCCATGAGATCGCTGGCTAGAGAGATCTTTCTCGATGCGCTGACTGAAGCAGGGATCGGCGAGGCCTTCGAACGTCATGTCTCCTCCGATCGCGGCGTGCTGCGCGTCTGCGACGATTTGTACGATCTCAAATCGTACTCGCGCGTGCTGGTGATCGCGCTGGGCAAAGCCGCGCATCGGATGGCGGAG
>DATFDA010000038.1:0-10373 GCA_035252525.1 Candidatus Angelobacter sp.
GGGAAATCTTGTCCACCACTTTCTTGATCCGCGCTGCCGCTTCCTTGATGAAGAAAGGCTTCTCCACAAAGTCTTCCACCGTATCCTGCATGGGGCGGAGCTTCTCGTTAATATCCGCCTTGCTGGCCATCAGGATCACCGGAATGCCAGCCGTATTGGGCCGGGCTTTGATCTTTTGCAATAGTTGAAGCCCGTCCACACCCGGCATGGCGTGGTCGGCAATGATCAGGTCAGGTTTCTCATCAATGGCCTTGAGCATGGCATCGGCGCCATCAGTCATGATCTGGACAGTAGAGAACTGCGCCAGCGCCTGGCGCAACATATCCAGTATCATGGGATTGTCATCAACGAGCAGGACCTTGACATTGCTGGGCATGAAACCTGTTTCTTATCGTTGTTTTGCCGCAGGCTGACGGCGGTACTCTCCGCTCTTTCCGCCCGATTTGCGCTCCAGAACCACCTCGCGTATGACCATGCCCTTATCCAGGGCCTTGCACATGTCATACACCGTTAGAGCGGCCACGCTGGCGGCCACCAGCGCTTCCATTTCCACCCCAGTCTGGGCCGTGGTAACCGCGCGGGAATGGATCTGAACGCCATTTTCGCACACCCGGGTAGTCACATCAACGAAAGACAGAGGCAAGTGATGGCACATAGGTATCAGTTCTGCAGTACGTTTAGCGGCGGAAATCCCTGCAAATCTGGCAACTTCCAGAGGATTGCCCTTCGGATTCGACGGTAACGCCGACAACACCTCGGGCGACATCTCTACAAATGCCGAGGCTTCCGCTTCCCGGCGCGTCTCCGCCTTGCCGGAGACATCCACCATGGTCGCTTTGCCGGCAGAGTCGTAATGGGAAAGCTTTGCCGACACACCCTTGGATCTTGAGTTGGTCGATTTGGCCATCAGCGCATCACCACCGTGAGCATCTCGCCTTCAGCAATGCTTTCCCGATCAGGAGGCACCACCAGATAACAATTGGCTCGCGACGCTGCCAAAAGATCCCCCGAACCCTGCCACGGCACGATCTCAACCACAGGATCATACAAGCCGCCCTCAAGAATCGCGGGAAGAAATCGAGTCAGGCCAGTCTTGGTCCTCAAAGGCTTCTTCAATCGTGCACTCACGGATGGCGTTCTTCTCGGCGGCGCTCCACCCAAAGCATCAAGCATTGGCCGCGCGAACAAATCAAAAGTGGTCATTACCGACACCGGATTACCGGGAAGCCCAAAAAATGGGACCACTCGCGAACCAGTCCTTATGTCACCGAATACCAGAGGACGCCCCGGTTGGATCAGTGCACCCGTGAAGAAGAACTGCGCTCCCAGTTTCGCAAGAACCTGCTCTACCAGGTCGAACTTTCCCATGGAAACTCCGCCCGAAAGGAGAAGCAAGTCAGCCCCATCAATGCCCGTTTGAATGAGGGTGGTCAGCTTGCCCTCTTCATCGGGCGCAACCGGAAGCTGGAAGGGGTCGGCCCCGGCCTGAAACACCTGCGCACACAAAGAATAGCTGTTGCTATTACGGATCTGATTCGGCGCGGGGGCTTCAGATACATCCACCAGTTCGTCACCCGTGGAGAGCACCGCCACGCGCGGTTTGCGGTACACGCTGATGTTGGCCTTTCCTGCGGCTGCCGCCAGCGCAATCTGTGCTGGACCCAGGCGTGCCCCTGGACGCAAGAGTACGTCTCCCGCCTTCGCCTCGGCCCCGGCAGCAACCACGTTTTCTCCGGTAGCCACGGCCCTTTGAATCTCCACCTCATCACCAGCAGCCGACGAATACTCCACCATCACAACGGCATCCGTGCCTGCGGGAACCGCGGCCCCAGTCATGATCTCAACCGCCTGGCCCGCCTGTACCGAACCGGCAAAAGTTCCACCTGCCTTGATCTGACCGGCTACGTGCAATTTGACCGGAATTCTGGCGAGATCAGCCGCGCGGACTGCATACCCATCGCGGGTCGATCTGGGAAAAGGCGGGAAATCCCGGTCGGCTTTCACCTCTTCCGCCAAAACTCGTCCCAGTGAATTCAAAAGAGATACAGATTCTGGCTGCGAAAATTGAATCTTGCGGCAATACTGCCGAACTGTCTCATCAGCCTTCTCAAATGAAAAAACGCCGGCGGCCTGCGTTGCAGTGGTCACGAATTCAAATTGTATCTTTTCTCAGAATAGCTTGTCGGGAGTAATTGAAGGGGTGGTCGCCGAAAGGAGGCTGATTGGATAATTCGGGCCGATTCAGCCGCTTGCTGATAGACGCGGATTAAGAGATGATGTTGATATCTCGCTAGGCGACATTCCAGCTTCCTGGCTTCAGAGCATGAAACCGAAGTACAAACTCGTGCTGACATTTATTTTCTTTGTTAGCTTTATCTCGGCGGTAGGTCTGGGCTTTGACCGTATGCTGCTGCAGGAAGGTGTCCCCAGAACCGGTGTTCTCAGCCTCAGCAATCTGCTCACCGGGCTGGTGGCAGGCTTCTTATTTTTGCAATACAAAATCCGCGCTCAGGAACAGCAGAAGCTGCTGGAGGAACGCCTGCAAAAAGTTGCTGAAATGAACCACCACATCCGCAACGCTCTGCAGGTGATGGCTTTTTATCGTCACCAGATCAGCAGCCCTGAAGCCGGCAGCCTGCTGCAGCAGTCCATCGAACGCATTGAATGGACGCTCGAAGAAGTCCTGCCTCGCGGATGGGACATCAAGGGAGCCATGGCACAGTCCCGGCCCGGACAGGCCTACACGGCCCCTCCTCGCTGACAACTCTGGAAATAACCCAAACAGTATCGCGTTACGGTGTTCTGCTGCCCACCAGATACTCTACCGTGCGCCGCAGGTCTTCCGCGCTCGCGGTGGTATTGATCAGTGCGTCCGCCAGCTCTGCATGATGGACGGTGGCGCTGTACAACACCAGCACCCGTATCGCCGGACTGGCCTTCTTTGCTGCCGCCGCAAGGCGATTCCTTTCCTGCTGTGGCAGGTCATGCCCCAACACAACAACGTCGTGTTTCCCGAATTCAATTGCGCCCAGAGCTTCAGCAAAATTTCGTGCTGACGTTACCTTGTGCCCAGCCGTGCTCAGGCCGCGCTGGCGCTCCAGAGATGCACCTTCATATTCCACCAGTAAGATTGTTGCCACTGTGTCCTCCCCGAAAGATGAGACAAAAGAGCGGGGAGCGGATCAGCAACGCAGGCAAGAGATAGACGGGCAATCGCCGGAGACTGGTGCACCACGTTCCCACCCGTACCACAAAATGCAATCTGCGGAGAGAAGCGGTGCGCCAGGCCGCAGCAATGCCGCGCAGGCGAACAGAACGGCCAGCCAGCTTATGAAGACAACCAGCAGGCACGCTGCCCATTCCAGGCGCGGCGCTGCAGGATCAAGATTGACGCTGGGTGCGATCAGAATGGTCGCTACAACAAGCGCGAGGAGAATGATGATTGCTTTGGCGAAAACCTGTCGCACAACGAGGGATATATTACTATAGAAATTCACTTCCGCATCGTTGCCTGTTGCTTCAATACAATCTTATACTTAAAGGTTTGTGTCATTCCGTGGAGCATAAATGAAAACCCTATCGTTGGAACATGAGCTGAACCCCTGGGAGGCCCAGGCAGCTCGTTTTGATTTTGCCGCCCAGAAGCTCAACCTTGATGAAGGCCTCTGGAAAATTCTCCGTTATCCTAACCGCGAAATTATTGTTCATATCCCGGTTGCAATGGACGATGGCCGGCTGGAGGTCTACACCGGATTCCGTGTTCAGCACTCCATCGCCCGCGGTCCCGCTAAGGGCGGCGTGCGCTATTCGCCTGACGTTACTCTTGATGAAGTTCGCGCCCTGGCAAGCTGGATGACGTGGAAATGCGCAGTCGTCAATATTCCTTTTGGTGGCGCCAAGGGCGGCATCATCGTTGATCCGAAGAAGCTTACGATTACTGAACTGGAAAGGCTTACCCGCCGTTACACCGCTGAGTTGATTGAATTCCTTGGCCCGGAAAAAGACGTTCCCGCCCCTGACATGAACACCAACGAGCAAACCATGGCCTGGATGATGGATACCTATTCCATGCACATGCGCCAGACGGTCACTGCCGTGGTCACTGGGAAGCCGATCAATGTGGGCGGATCTCGCGGCCGTCGCGAGGCCACTGGACGCGGCGTGATGATCAACTGTGATGAGGCGATCCGCAAGTTCAATATGTCCCGGGAAAATTGCCGCATCATTGTGCAGGGTTTTGGCAACGTCGGCTCCAACGCCGCCAAGCTCATGTCTGACGCCGGTTATAAGGTAATCGGAATTGCGGAGTACAACGGCGGCCTTTACAACTCGAAGGGCATCAACATTGACGCTCTGCTTGAGTTCCGCGACCGCAACAAGGGCATCGTGGGCTTCAATGGCGCAGAAGCTGCCGATTCAAAAGAGCTGCTGGTCAGCGATTGCGACATCCTCATTCCTGCCGCTACCGAAAACGTAATTACCAGCCAGAATGCTGCCAGCATTAAAGCCAAGATTATCTGCGAGGGCGCCAACGGCCCCACCACTGCGGCGGCGGACGAGATTCTGGCTGACAAGAAAGTCTTTGTCATTCCGGACATTCTCGCCAATGCCGGTGGCGTAACCGCTTCTTATTTCGAATGGGTGCAGGACCGCCAGGGATATTTCTGGAAGGAGTCGGCTGTGAACGAACAGCTTGAATTCATCCTGAAGGAAGCGTTTGAGAGCGTGGTCCATTTCTCTGACACGCATCAGGTCAACAATCGCATTGCGGCGTACATGCTGGCCATCAGCCGCGTTGCTCATACCATCCGGCTGCGTGGCATCTACGCCTAGGCTGTTTGTACACAAGACAAACGGGGCAGCGTGGCTGCCCCGTTTTTCCATTGGTTGACATGGAAGATTGCTGAGCCTTCTCCAGATTGAACCGCCTGAACGGCGGCCCCTTACTGCGAGAACTCACAAACTAGCGGCGACGGCTCTTCTTCTTGCTGCCACCCTTTTTCTTGCTGCTGCTCTTTTTCTTGGCAGCCTTCTTGGCTGGCTTCTTGCTTGCCTTTTTGGCGCTCTTCTTTTTGCCGGCCGGTTTCTTCTTGGCTGGCTTCTTTTTTGCTGCTTTCTTTGCCGGACGAGGCCTGGCTGGGGCTCTGCGCGCGGGAGCCGGCTCTTCAGCCTCTTCGGATGCGTCTTCTGCCGCACCCTCGTCAGCTCCGCCTCTGCCGCCTTCCATTCCTATGGATTCTTCTTCCTCTTCTTCGTAGTCCTCTTCTATGGAACCGCCGCCGAAACCGCTTGCGTCGCCGTACTCATCGTCCATATCGTCCTCATGTCTTGCCTTGAGGGTCTCATCATAAAAGCTCATAGTTCCTCCAGAAATTAGGGCCGCGACTTCTCCACTCTTCTCGTATTCCGCTGCAGGCGCGGATTATAACAAGCCGCACGAATCGTATGTCAACTAACCGCGCATCACAGTGTGCAACGTGCTCGCGGAATAATCAAGTTTACCGGGTGTTGGCCGCGACGCTTGTACTCGATTTCGGCCCTGTTGCCTTTTTGGTTGGGCTTTTCCTGCCACCATGAGCAGACTTTTTGCTGCGCGAGCGAGGTGCGCGGTCAGCTTCTCCCGGGGCCAGTGGCTTGTATACAACCAGCACACGTCCCGCCCGTAAGGCGTTTCCTTTCAGTCGGTTCCAGCGCCTTAGCCGGTCGGCCGGGACTCCGAAATCCTCCGCCACAGAGAGTACCGTATCGCCCGTATGCACCTTGTAGCGGCTGGGGTGGCGCGAATAAACAATCCTTGAACTTGCGGCCGCACTGACCGGAATCACCAGTTTGGTATCCGCCAGCAGTTCCGTGCCTTTGAGATCGTTCACCTTGACGATCGCTCGCTCTGTCGTGTGATATTTTCTGGCCACCCCGGCGAGAGTCTCGCCGCTCTGGACCTTGTGGTAGCGCCAGGCCACGCGCTTATCTACCGGGATGGAAGAGATTGCGGTCTCATACTTCTCTTTGCTCCCCGGCGGCAAATGCAGTTCAAACGGCTGGTCCTTCGGTGTAGTGCGCCGCAGCAGGCTGGGATTCAGATCAACCAGCGCATCCACCGGCGCGTCCACGCACTCGGCCACAAGACGAAGGTCAACCGGATAATTCACCCGTACCACGTCGTAATTCAGCGGAGCTTCCGGCTGCACGTCACCCAGCCCGTAACGGGTGGGATTCTTGGAAATAATCGTCATGGCCAGAATAATGGGCACGTAGTTCTTGGTTTCGGCAGGAAGAACATTACGTTTGTATAGCTCCCAGAAATCGGCGTATCCCGTGCGCTTTACAGCCTGTTGCACATTGCCCGGGCCCGAGTTATAGGCCGCCATGGCCAGATACCAGTCGCCGAATTCGTTGTAGAGGTCTTTCAGATGCCGCGCGGCAGCGCGGGTGGCTTTTTCAGGGTCCTGACGGTCATCCACCCACCAACTGCGGTGCAGCCCGTAACCCACTCCGCGGCTTGCCATGAACTGCCACATTCCACGCGCGCGTGCGCGAGAGAGAGCCAAAGGCTTGAATCCAGATTCCGCCTGGGCCAGGTAAATCAGGTCCTGGGGGATGCCCTCTTCTTTGAAGATGCGGGTGATCATGTCCCGGTAACGGCCTGAACGCGCCAGTGAGCTTTCAAATGTGGCTCGCCCGCGCGTGGAAAAATAATTGATATAACTGGCGACGTAATCATTGATCACCAGAGGTAAATCGGATTGCAGAGTGGGCAGGTCGGCCTCAGCTTTGGCCTTTACGTTCGGGTCAACCGGAAAGGTAACCGAATTGGCTTCATCAATCGGCGCCGGCTCGGGGTTTTGCTCCGTGAAGCCGTCTCCTTCCTTGAAAGCCTCCATTTCCAGCTTGTTGATTTCGTCTGTGATCTTGTCAAATTCTGCCTGCAACCGGTCATCCGATTTAATGTCCACCGGTCCCTGCATCAGCACATCCACAGCGTGATTGAAATCCTGTTTAGCCGTGTCCAGATGTCCCGCTTTGTAGTCCTCAAGCCCCACGTTGTACGCCTTTTCCGCTTCAGCAATGGTGCTGAGAACGGCATCAGGCGCTTCAGGCTTGACCTCTGGTTGTTGTGCCTGTGCTGGATGGGATGCTGATGCTTCTCCTACCTTGGCTTCTGCGGGCGTCTGCGGAGCCTGAGGCGCTGGAGCCAGCGCCTGCGGAGCGGGCTGGCTGACCTTTTTTGTTTCCTTGCCGCCGCAAGCCGCGAGAAACAGCATGACGGCGCCTAAACTCAGCACGGATAAGCGTCTGCACGTGGACATGATTAAGAGCTGCATTTCCCTCATCATACCTTTTCTTTGACGAGAATTGCTCCGGAATGGCAGCTTGGAAATTCTCGAGGCATCTCACTGTAAGTTGTTGAAGATAATTAATATGCAAGCAAAAGCCCCAAATCCTGGGATTCGGGGCTTGGTTACTTTCAGGTTACTACCAGCTCAGCTTCATGCCGAACTGGAACTGTCGCGGATCAAAAGCCGCGGTTGCCTGGCCTGCCTCGGTGTACAGCGAGTTCACGTCCGCCACGTTGAAGCGGTTGATGAAGTTGAACACGTCCATTGAACCCTCAAGCTTCAGGCGCTCATTGAAGCTGATGCTCTTGGCAAGGCGCATGTCGGTGAAGATGGTCATGGGCCGCGTGCCGGCATTGCGTCCCAGATTTCCATCCAGTGATCCGTTGAAGACACCGTCAAAAGCGCCATCCACAAAGCACGGAATCTGGAAAGCGCCCGTTGGCGAAGCCTTGGAGGCGACCGTTGGGAAGCCGCAAGCGTTCGTTGGTGTTCCCGGCGCCACGGCGTTGGGACGGTCTGTAGACGTGCTGAAATTGAAGTTCTGGTCGGTCGCCGTCACGATGTTGAACGGGCGCCCGGAGCTGAACTCAATGATGGGAGCCATGGTCCAGTTGCTCAAGAACTTGCGCATAAAGCCATCGCCACCCAGTTTGCCGGTCTGGTAGACGCCGCTGAACACGAAGCGATGCCGCTGGTCGAAAGTGGAATTCGCCCGCTCCAGGTCCGGACGCAGGTCGTTCTGGGGTGAGAGCAGTGTTTGCAGATCAGTGGAATCGTCAATTGCATGCGACCAGGTGTAAGAACCCAGGAATTCAAAATGGTTCTTCATCCGCTTGCGCAGGTTGACCGTCAGTCCGTGATAGACCGAGCTTCCATTGGAGAAGTTGGCCACCATGTCACTGAACGGGACTGTAACTCCGTTCAGCCCCAGGTGATATTGCGCAGCCACCAGGGCGGCCGCCCCCAGACACGGGGCAAATACCTGCGTTAGCGAGGGGTTGATTCCCGATGGACGGAAGAAACTCATCAGCGCCGCGGGAACGAACACGCCTGCCGGCCCTGAGCCGCAACTGGCAACTGTCAATGGGCTGGAATTTGGATCCACTGCGCCGGCCGCTACCGCCCGCTCCCAGTTCTCAATGAGTGCCTTGGAGTTGGTGGGATTGGCGTTGATGGGGCGGTTCAGATGATGGCCACCGGTGTAGTTGTATGCCGCGCTGATCGCAAAATCGTGCCCCAGGTCGCGCTCAATGGAGAAGCTGCCCTGCTCGGCATAGCCATACTGGAAGTTCTTTCCTGTGGGAAAGCCGAACGGCTGCGAGATCAGCGGTACCGGCGTTCCACCCGGCCCGGCCGTCAGGTAAGCCTGGTTGTTCAGAATGGATGATGCATTGGGTGTAGGATCAAACCGCTGCTGTGAATCCACAAAGTTAAACGCCTGCGCCAGTCCTGGCGGCAGGCAGTTGCCCACGCCCAGCAGCCCCTGGAAGGCGTTGGTCGCATTCAGATTGAGTGCCGCTGCGGGTGATGGCGCGGCCGCGGGATTACAGGGCGATCCGCCAAACAGGATGAACTGCGGCGCCTGGCTGCCGTCGGCTACGTCAGAGTCAAACGCCAGGGCCAGCAGCGGGTGATCGTAGAAGAGACCGTAGGAGCCACGGATCACCGTTTTCGAATCCCCTGCGGGGTCGAACGCAAAACCAACGCGCGGCGCTAGGTTGTTGTTGTCACGCGGAATCCCCTGAGTAATGTTGAGCGCGTCCTGCGCCGTCTGCGAGAGCTGGTTCACGGCTGGGAAGACCGGCGTCAGCTCGTAATCGTAACGCACACCGTAGTTCAGCGTGAGTTTGGAATTCATCCGCCACGAATCCTGGATGAAAAATCCCATGGTGTTGATGGTGAAGGAATCGTGCGGGTTACCAATACCCTGAATGAAGACCTGCGGAATGCCAATGCCGTATGCCTGCACGGCAGAGAAATTTGGGAAGATTGAGGGAAAGCCAAAGGTTGAGGACGTCAGCTCACCGAAGTTGTAGATTCCGCCAAAGTTCACGGTGAAATCAGCCGTGACCGGCAAATGGTTGTAGTCAGCGCCGAATTTGATATTGTGGTGACCCTTTACCCAGGAGAAGTTATCGCTGAGTTGATGGCGCTGCTCCACCCGGTTGACAAACGAGAACGGCTCACGCCCAAAAAAGGCAAAGCCGGGAATGTTTACCGCCACATCCCCGCCGCCCGCTCCGCGCGAAAAGTTGTAGAGCAGTCCGCGCCGCGAATACTGATAGCGCAGGTCATTTATCTTGTTCTCGCCGATGATCCAGGTGTCCTGCCCACCGATGCTGCCATCGTGGTAGTTCTGGGTTGAGGTGCGCGAGAAAGCGTTCTGGCCGAAGTCCTGGTTTTGCGCGTTCACCTGGATACCGGTAACGTCACTGGGGCTCAGTCCGGCACGAACCATAAGCTGATTGCTTCCGCTGAACTTGTGGTCGAGGCGCAACGAATAAACATCTGTTGCTTCAGAAACCGGATAGTTCCCCACCTGGCTCAGCAGGTTGTGGAACGACGTCGGCAAGGGCGCATTCGTGATAGGGAAAGCGCCTAGAAGCGGACTACCCTGGGCTCCGGCAAGAGCGATACCCGATCCAAAAACTGCAAGCTGCGCATATTGTTGTGTGGCTGGATTGGACCCAGCCGCAGCAAGAAATGCCGCCTGGTCCGGCGTGACCAGCGGGGTAAATCCCGGTACGCTCGGAATACCGAAGCTGGCTGCGTTGGCCAGCGGCACTAATCCAAAATTATTCTGGCCAATCGTTGAAAAACCTGTTTCCTGTCGCCGGGTGGTTTCAAAAGAGAAGAAATAGTAGGTTCGGTCTTTTTTCAGCGCTCCGCCAAAATCAATGCCGGCCTGCACCCGCGTGTAAGCCGGGTCAGAAGTATTGCTGAAGGGATTCACAGCTTGAAAGTTGCGATTGCGCAGATAACCGAATGCGGATCCATGGAAGTCATTGGTCCCGGATTTCGTAATGATGTTGATCA
>DATFDA010000039.1:0-4242 GCA_035252525.1 Candidatus Angelobacter sp.
TCGAGTGCTGAAACAAGGTGACGCGGTACTGAGCTTTTACCGCCTCTCATGAGGCCATCCATGAGTGCCGTGTCGGCTCCCAACGGCAAAACCCGCTGTTCATGCCTGTTTTCCACAATGTAAGTAAAAAAACCCGCATAAAATCTGGGGAAAACGCTTGCATCACTTTGTTAATCGTGTATATATTCGCACAAGTGAGCCGAAGCACTCACAAATAAGGAGGAAAGATGGCATCTGGTATGACCAAAACCCAGCTCGTACGCCACATGGCCGAGAAACTGGAGACGAATAACAAGACGGCCGCCGCGTTCCTGGAGCACCTGGCGGAAACCGCAATCAAAGAGACCAAGAAGAATGGCGTATTCGTCATCCCCGGCCTGGGACGTCTGGTAAAGTCCAACCGGAAAGCCCGTATGGGACGCAATCCTCAAACCGGCGAACCAATCAAAATCGCTGCCAAGACCGTGGTGAAATTCCGCGTAGCCAAGGCCGCCAAGGACTCAATCGCCCCCAAGAAGTAACCCTAATTTCAAAGAAGAAACATCAGGCCAGCGCGGTTGCTGGCCTTATTTTTTGCGCAGGCTTTATTCCGCAACAATCGCCTCGGCTTCAATTTCCACCAGCATCTCCGGCGAAATCAGCTTCGCAACCTCCACCATGGTGGCCACGGGACGAATATCACGAAAGAATTCACCGTGGGCCCTGCCCACTTTTTCCCAGTCGTCTTTAATGTTGGTCAAGAACATCCGGGTGCGGACCACATCTTTTAGCCCGGCGCCAGCCTTGTGCAGAGCCGCTTCGATATTGCGTATGGCCTGCACGGCCTGAGCATAAGCATCACCCACGCCAACGATGCTCCCGCTTGCATCCGTTGCAGTGGTCCCGGCCACATGAATCACGTTCCCCACGCGGACGGCGCGTGAGTAGCCGACGATAGGCTCAAATTTGCTGTTGCCGGAGATGTTTTGCCGCTTCATCTGCACTCCTTAGAGCTTGGAGTTGGAGGCGGCCGCTCAGGATTCAAATTCTCCCCACTCGCCAGCTACGGCGTTTCACTTTTGTTCAGCGTTCTCTGCTATCAAAGTTCGAGGAGCAGGTGAATCATCGGCGTCCGCTTGCCCGTTCATCCAAAACTTTGTTCACCAGCCGATCAGCTTCCTTGTTCCGTTCCCGCAGAACGTGTTCGATAGAAAAATATTTGAGCTTCGCGGCCAGTGACTTGGCCCGGGCAAAAAGCTCCTGCAGAGTTGGATTGTTGACCTTATAGCGGCCTTGCATCTGACGAACAAGCAATTCGGAGTCGCTGAAAATTTTCAAAGACGGGAGCTTCTGTTGCACTGCATATTCAAGCGCGGCCAGCAAACCGGAATATTCAGCATAGTTGTTAGTCTGGAGGCCGAGATAATCGCTCAGCTCGGCCAGCACCTCGCCCTTGCTATTC
Source organism: Candidatus Angelobacter sp. (assembly GCA_035252525.1). Classification (GTDB taxonomy): domain Bacteria; phylum Acidobacteriota; class Terriglobia; order Terriglobales; family Acidobacteriaceae; genus Angelobacter. The sequence continues at coordinate 1,442 of DATFDA010000039.1, forward strand.
CGTACTACAACGCCGTAGGCAGCCGGCCCGGGATTGCCGCGTGCCCCGCCATCGATGTTTGCGATGACTGCGTCTGATGAAGGCGCCTGCGGCTGCCGTGTTTCTCCAAAAAGTGAGCCCTGGCTCAATGGCCTTCCTCCAGCCGGATGGCAAGCCGCTCCGGCAATCCGGCAGCAAAAATCTTTTCCTGCGCGGCAGCAATGTCATAGGGAACGCGGAAGAATGTAACCGCTTTTCTTTCCGTGTCGTAGACAATAAACGCGGCTCGGGGGTCGCCGTCACGCGGCTGTCCGATTGAACCAGGATTGATCATATATTTGCCCGTTTCACGTAGTGTCAGAGTGAGTTGCTGGGGCCCGGTGCGTGAACTGTATTTGGGTTCCAATCCACCTTCCTCATCTGTTTCGTCATCGATCCAGAAGCCACCCTGGACATGTGTGTGGCCGAAGAATGTTACGGGAGCAGCGGCCCGGCCAAGAATGGAGTAAGCATCACGCCGCAAGAGCACGTATTCATCCTCATCACGGGGCGAGCCATGAACGCATTGCACGTCCTCCAGAGGGGAAATTGGACCGGAAGGCAGGTCATGCAGGAATGACAGGTTGTCAGGCTTCAGCTTTTGACGTGTCCACAGCACCGCCAAGCCGGCAATGGGGTTGAAATCATCCAGACTGGTCACGCCGGAGCAGGCTTTGTCATGGTTGCCGCGAACAAAGATTGTTCCCAGTTCACGCGAGCGTTCCGTGACCTCATTGGGATTGGCGCCGTACCCTACAATGTCACCCAGATTGAAAACACGGTCATGCGGCGGCGCGGCCGCGAGGCAAGCCTCCAGCGCTTCCAGGTTGGCATGGATGTCAGACAGTATCAGGATGCGCACACGTAACCAAAAGAGTGTAAATCACCGGCGCAAGGTTACGGGGCAACACGCGCCCAGTGCCCGGGGCCGATCTGGCGCAAGGGCACGGTTCTTTCAGGGCGTGCCCGCTTCTCAATAGTTTCCAGCGGGCGTCCGCGATCGGTACGCAGAGTGGGAATCGCGCTGATGAGCCCTCGCGTATAGGGATGGCTTGCCGCGGAAAAGATCTGTTCAACTGCGCCCATCTCTACTATCTCTCCCGCGTACATAACCGCCACCTGGTTTGCTACTTGCGAAATCACGCCCAAGTCATGGGAAATAAACAAAACGGCCAGCTTGTGTCTCTGACGCAGTTCGCGCAGCAGTTCCAACACCTGCGCCTGGATGGTGACATCCAGTGCAGTAGTCGGCTCATCTGCAATCAGCAGCCGTGGACTATTCACCAGAGCCATGGCAATCATCACGCGCTGGCGTTGTCCTCCGGAAAGCTGGTGAGGATAGTCCTTGGCGCGGCGTTCCGGATCCGGAATAGCGACTTCGCGTAAAGCGCTTATAGCACGGTCCCATGCCTCTCTCTTCGAGAGGCGCTGGTGCGCGAGCACAGCTTCAGCCACCTGGTCTCCCACGCGCATTACGGGATTGAGCGCGGTCATGGGCTCCTGAAAGATCATGCTGATTCCAGAACCGCGGATGCGACGCATGGACTCGCCATCCAGCGAAAGCAGCTCTTGATCATTGAAGGAAATCTTCCCAGCAATTTTTGCCTGCGGAGGAAGCAGCCGCATAATTGCCAGCGATGTGGCTGATTTCCCTGACCCGGATTCACCTACCAGGCCGAGCGTTCCCCCTTCAGGAATGCTGAAGCTGACATCGCGGACGGCTGCAACTTCGCCGGTCTGGGTGGCGAATTTCACATTCAGGTTTTCAACACTGAGCAGTGCGGGCACAGTTTTATGCCGTCACCTTGGTGGCCGCTTTGCCCGCTTCCACACCTTTGTGCATTGCGCTCAGCATCGCTGGTTCCTGCTGCAGAAGCGCGTCAGACGCAGTGGCAAGCTCGCCTTCAATCTTGATCAATCCTTGTCCGGCAAGCTGCCTGGCCAGTTCGAGCATTTTCTCCCGCGTGAAGTTTACGTATTGGCAATCGTAAACATTGGCAACTTCGGTTGGAGATTGCTTGCCCAGCCAGAACACGCGGCGCTTGATCAGCTCGCGAACATCATCTTCAGATTGCGTGGGAAACTGGATTTTCTTGCTGATGAAGCTGTAGTAGCGGCTGGTAACGTGCACCGGCTGAAGTTTGCCGGACTTGAGGAACGCGAGTTGCCCATTATCAATGGTCTTGCGGATGGAGTTCACCACCAGGCCCTCGGCGTGCTCTTCCGCAACCGAGCCCAGCGCATCTTTCATGGTCTGGGTCATTCCGACTGCCACTTCGGCATGAAGTCCCTCTGCGTTGTCCATCAGGTCCACACGCCCGTGCAGCACCAGCCAGTCTGATCCTGAGGTGGAGGGATGAAACGGCCATCTCAAATCAATCACAGAGATGGGCAGGCCTGACAAAGTTACAAAATGAAGATTACGGTTCGGCATCAGCAAGTCAACCAGCGTTTGGATTGTGCAGATAGATTTTAATACGGCGAAGGGGTCGGTGCGCCCCCGAAGGCATGGATCATGCTCCTCAGGGTGGCTTCTGCCGATCAGCAACGAGTAAGCCGGAGAGGCGGGCTAGCGCTGATGTCTGCGAAGCACTACATCAAAAATTGAGTGGCCTGTTGTGTGATGGGATGCTGCATCTCCTCTAAGTCATTCTTCACTTGGTTCAGGCCGTACACCAGTCGCTCAAATTCCTGTGACATACGGCGGAAAAGCGGCGCCACCTTGGCGTATTCAAAGTGCTCAAACTTGGAAACGATGTAGTAGCTCTCCTTGCCCGCCTTCA
>DATFDA010000040.1:0-6160 GCA_035252525.1 Candidatus Angelobacter sp.
CCGGCCGGAATCTGCTGTTCTCCTGAAGTCGCTCTTTCCATTCAGCGGCCACGCACGCGTAATCGGAATTACCGGAGCCCCAGGCGCAGGCAAAAGCACGTTGGTTGACCACCTGGCCCGGGAGTATCGCAAGCAGGAGCACACGGTTGGAATTGTTGCCGTGGACCCTACGAGCCCTTACACCGGCGGCGCAATCTTGGGCGACCGCATACGCATGCAGGCGCATCATGCAGATGCGGGAATCTACATTCGCAGCATGGCTACGCGCGGGTTTCTTGGCGGTCTTGCCCGCGCGACCAATGACGTTGCCACGGTTCTGGATGCCAGCGGTAAAGACGTGGTGCTTATTGAAACGGTCGGAGTAGGTCAGGACGAAATCGACATAGTGCGCCTGGCTGACGTAACAGTGGTGATGCTGGTGCCGGGAATGGGCGATGATGTGCAAACCATCAAAGCAGGCATCATGGAAATTGCGGATATTTTTGTGATCAATAAGAGTGATCGCGAGGGCGCCGAGCGGGTGCAACGCGAAATTCGCGCCATGCAAACGCTTTCGATTCGCAAGGACGCATGGACACCGCCGATAGTGAAGACCGTAGCCCCTGAAGGCAAAGGCGTTGCGGACCTGGCTGCTGCTATCGTGAACTACGAAAAATTTCTGGAGAACAAAGACCTGTTGCTCAAGAAGAAGATCAGCAACTGGCGCGAGCGGATCGTAGAGATGCTGCGCGAAGAACTGCTGCAACGCTTGCTAAGTGAGAGCCTGCCTGAAAGTGAACTGGCGCGACTGGCGGCGGATGTGGCTGAGCATCGTCGCGATCCGTATTCTCTGGTAGAAGAAGTGGTGACGAATTTCAGCGCGGCGGAAGCATTTCATTCACCGCGGAGGCGCGGAGACGCGGAGAAAACCAGGATCAGGTAGTTGTTTCAAGGAGAAATGGTATTGATTTCCAAGCGGAAAGGGCTGGCAGCCAGAGGCTAGCGGCCAGGAGCTGCTTTTATGCACACCATTGATCATCTCGGAATCGCGGTTAAATCACTGGCGCAGGCGCGCAAATTTTACGAGCAGCTCGGGCTGGAGATTGCCTCTGAAGAAATTGTTTCGCATGAAAAGGTGAAAGTGGCCATGATTCCCTTGGGCGATAGCCGCATAGAACTGCTGGAACCCACCGGGCCTGATTCTACAATCGCTAAGTTTCTGGAAAAACGAGGCGAGGGGCTGCATCACGTTGCATTGCATGTTCCTGATCTTACGCATGCGGTGGAGCAACTCAAAGCATCCGGTGCACGGTTGATTTCCGATGAGATCAAGGTTGGCGCTGGCGGGCATCTTTACGTTTTTGTCCATCCCTCCAGCGCAGGCGGAGTGCTGCTGGAGTTGGTGCAGGAAGCGCCCAGTGGAGTCTGAGAGATTGCCAAAATTTGAATCCACTGCTTCGAACGGTATGACTGTAACAGCCCAAACGCACAGCACACAATTTCGGCCATTTTGGCGTTCGTGGCAATCTAACTAATGTTGATTTTTGGAATCGATACATCCGGCAAATCGGGTGGCGTCACATTGGCTGAGGCCAGTGAGACGACTGGCTTTGGCGTGCTGGCATCAGCTCCGATCGCGGGCGGAACGTTTTCCGCGCAGCTTGTTCCCACAATCGCTGCCCTGCTAGAGACAAGCAGGCTAGGCATCCGAGACATTGATGGTTTTGCGGCAGCATCGGGGCCAGGATCGTTTACCGGGCTACGCGTTGGCCTGAGCGCCATTAAAGGCCTGGCGGAAGTTCTGCACAAGCCGATTGCCACTGTGTCACTGCTGGAAGCTGTGGCAGCGTCTTCTCCTCAGAATGGAAAGATCATTGCTGCTTTGGATGCCGGACGCTCAGAAGTCTTTTGCGGCTGGTATCAGGTGGAAAATGGCAAATCGACTTGCCTGAATGAGCAGTTGCTCTCCAGTTCCGAGCTAATTGAAGAGACAAAAAAGCGTGACATCGTCCTCACCCTTACGAGTGAGCCGATGCTCAAGGAAAAGCTTTCCGGGGTGGGTGTGGAAGTACACTTAACCGAGCGGCCGGACAGCAGCATGATTGCCCGGATTGGCGCCAGCAAGCTCATCGCGGGTCAGACCATCTCTGTCGAGGCGCTTGACGCCAATTATCTTCGCCGCTCAGACGCGGAGATCTTTTTCAAGGGAAGCCGCTGACCGTGGTTGCGATGCGCAAAGCAATTCCCGCCGACCTGCCGAGATTGATTGAAATCGCGCGCGCTTGTGATGTAGCTGCACAATGGCCGGTGCAGGAATACGAGAAGATGATTAGGGGCGATGCAAACGGCAATCGTATTCTGCTGGTGGTGCAAGGCGATGAACAAGTGTATGGCTTCATTGTGGGCCAGTTCACCGGGAATGAATGGGAGATTGAAAATATTGCGGTCCAACCGGCCTGCCGAAGGAAGGGTTTAGGACGGCAACTGCTTTGTGGATTTCTTGACCTGGCGCGGCGAGCGGAAGGCGCTCAGGCGGTGTTCCTGGAGGTGCGGCAATCCAATGTTGCTGCTCGTAAGTTGTACGAAAGCATGGGGTTCGTCCAAGTCGGCCAAAGAAAAGCTTATTATAATCAGCCGCCGGAGGATGCCCTGGTCTTCAAAGTTTCTTTTTAGACTGCGGGCTCAATTTCCGTTGAAGCGGCTCTGGTGGTGTGTTAACGTTTGGTGAAAGAACATGCAGGAGGTTCTTCCGAATGGTAGATTCCGTTCGCGAACAGCTTCTTGCCAGCCACGAGGAATTTCGTCGGCTGGCTCAAGAACACGCTCAACAATCTCTCCGTCTCAACTCGCTGATCGAAAAGCGCTACCTCTCCGAGGACGAAAAACTCGAAGAAACCCGATTAAAGAAAATCAAACTGCGTCTGAAAGACCAGATGCAAATGATTGAGCAGGAGTACAGACGAGGGCAGATCCAGGTAGCCTAGGCCCAGGCATTCAACACAAATGACCTCTCTTGGCGGGGCAAAAGCGTTCCGCAAGAGAGGTTTGTTTTTGGACGTGAGCGCGGAGAGTGCCGCTATAATCGGAGGATGGTTCGGGACGGGGTTTTCTATGCGTTAGGAATGTTCGCGGTGGCCGCGCTGTTGTGGTGGCTGACTGTCCCGGCTTTTGCGATTATTCCGCTGCTCCTGGCAGCGTTTTTTCTGTGGTTTTTCCGTGATCCTGAAAGAGCGATTCCATCTGATCCGGGGCTCATTGTTTCGCCCGCAGACGGAAAGGTGACAGACGTTTCTCCCACACAGCTCAACGGAAAGCCGTGCACGCGAATCAGTATTTTTTTGAATGTGTTTGACGTCCACGTGAACCGGACGCCTATCGCCGGCGTGGTGCGCGAGGTGGTGTACCAGAAAGGCAAGTTCGGCAACGCCATGGATGCGGTTTCCGCGGAAGCCAACGAGCAGAACATCGTCACGGTGGAAGGCGAAGGGATGGTGCTGGTTTTCAAGCAAATCGCAGGTTTACTGGCGAGACGAATCGTCTTCAACCAGAAACCCGGAGACACTCTGGCCAGGGGGCAGCGGGTAGGGCTCATTAAATTTGCCTCGCGTACTGACGTCATCTTTCCAGCGCCAAACCAGCTCAGTGTGAAGCTGGGGGACCGGGTTAAAGGCGGATCAACGATCCTGGCGCGCATCCCGGTCTCGCAACAGACCGCGCCTGCACGGGAACAGTCGGAGGCGCTCCGATGAAGACACCCTCAATGCGGCGATGGGATGATCAACTCTCGCCCGGGCAGCGGCGCCGCATGCGTAAAGGCATGTACATTTTGCCGTCACTGTTTACGGCGGCAAACATGGGCGCAGGCTACTTCGCCATTTACAACACTTTGCTCGGCAGCCAAGCGGAAGCGGGCTACTTTGATCTTGCCGCCAAAGCCATTGGCATTGCGGTGGTGGCTGACGGGTTGGATGGATTTGTGGCCCGGCTCACCGGGACGACAAGTGATTTCGGCAGGGAATTTGACTCTCTCGCCGACGCCATCACTTTTGGTGTTGCTCCCGCCCTGCTGGCGTTAATGTGGGGATTCCGCTGGTTTGTGCTGGCGGATTTTGAGACCGGTCCAATGGTCGAGTGGGTGAGACATCTTGGCTTGTTTGCGTCTTTTTTGTTTTTAGTCGCGGGCGCGAGCAGGCTGGCGCGATTCAATATTCAGGTGAACCCGCAGCCCTCAAATCCGGGCCGGCCAGGCAAGAAATATTTCGTTGGTATGCCGATCCCGGCGGGAGCGGGCGTTATTGCTTCCACAGTTCACCTCACCTCAGGACATCCCATCAACTTTTGGTGGCTCGCGCTGGTCTGGACAGCGATGCTGGTGATTGTGGCCTTCCTGATGGTAAGTACCTGGAGGTTTTACAGTTTTAAGGATCTGAACCTGCGAAACCGGCACCCTTTTCAGCTTATGGTGTTAATTGGCGGATTGATTTACCTGATCGTGCTGTTCTCCGGACCCGTTTTGTTCGCAATTGCAATCACGTATATGCTTAGCGGAGTGCTGTCACGGCTGTCATTCATATTCCGGCGACGGCCCAGCCATCCGGCGCCTCCGCCGCTGGAAGAAGCTCCTCAACCACGATGAAAAGTGATACGCAAAACCTGTTTCGAGTGGCCATTGTGGGCGCCGCCACGCTCAAGGGCAAGGAACTCAAGGAAGTGCTGGAAGACCGCAATTTTCCGGCCGTGGATATCCGTCTGCTGGATGACAATGAGTCGCTGGGGCAGCTTGAGAGCGTGCAGGACGAAATTTCTTTTGTTCAGCCGGTAACGCGCGATCAGTTTGACAACGTGGATTTTGCCTTCTTTGCCTCAGAGGAAAATTTCACCCGTCAGAACTGGAAGCTGGCGCGCCAGGCAGGCAGCGCGATTGTGGACCTTTCCTATGCGATGGAGAATGAAACTGCCGTTCCGGTGACTGCGCCCTGGATCCAGCGCGAACTCGGCCAGTACACGCCGTTGAACCTGGATTCCAATTCCATTGTCATCGCGCATCCTGCGTCCATCACCCTGGCATTGTTGCTGCTGCGGGCGCGCAAAGCAGGCACAATCAGCCGGGTTGTGGCCACATTGTTTGAGCCTGTCTCTGAGCAGGGACGCCGTGGGATGGACGAACTGCACGAGCAGACCGTGAACCTGCTTTCCTTCCAGCAGATGCCGACCGGAGTGTTTGATTCGCAGGTGGCGTTCAACATGATCGGCCGCTACGGCCCGACGGCGCAACAACCTCTTGAAAGTTCCGAACGGCGAATTGTGAATCACTTGAGCAAGCTGATTGATGGCCATGCTCCCATGCCCTCGCTGGCGCTGGTGCAGGCTCCGGTATTTCATGCTCATACATTTTCTATTTACATTGAACTTGAAAAGAGCGTTTCTGCGGGTGATTTTGCCCGCGCGCTGGCCGGGGAGCATGTGCAGATTGCCCGCTCGCCGGAAGACCAGCCCAGCAATGTGAACGTGGCGGGAAAGGATGAGATTCTGGTGGCGGTGCGGCGCGATCCTGCCCATGAAAATGGATTCTGGTTGTGGGCCGCCGTGGACAATCTCCGCCTGGCTGCTCTCACGGCGGTAGATTGCGCCAATGTGCTTGCCGCGGTCCGGCCGCACGGGAAGGTGCAGTGATCGCCTGCAGCAGAGTGCGGGGTCTTGTGCTCCTCTGTGCCGCCCTCCTGGGCCTGACAGGATGTGGTTACCATGCTGTGGGACGGGCTTCTCACCTGCCACAGGATGTGAAAGTGCTGGCTGTTCCGGTTTTTGTGAACCAAACGCAAACCTACCGCATCGAGCAGATGCTTACCCGAGACGTGGTGCGCGAGCTGATCGGACGGACACATTACCGCGTGGTGACGGATGCGTACCCATCGCCCGACGCGACTCTGAATGGGACGGTGCTCTCGGCTCAGGCCAATCCTCTCACTTACGACGCCCAGAGCGGGCGAATTTCCAGCGCCATGGTCACCGTAACCATGAAGGTGTCTCTGGTGGACCACTCCGGCCATGTGCTGTTTGAAAACCAGAACTATAGCTTTCGGCAGCAGTACCAGGTCTCGCGCGAGGTAACCAGTTTTTTTGAGGAAGGCACTCCCGCGTTGCAGCGGCTGTCGCAGGATTTTGCCCGCACCCTGGTGAG